>JAAERO010000043.1 GCA_024230315.1 Hyphomicrobium sp. | reverse complement strand
AGCCCACCGTCAGAACTGATGCGGCAACCTTGGAATTCCAGCTTCACGCGACGGTCAAAATCAAGGTCGAGACGACTGTTTTCGCTTTCACCCGCAAGGTGTGACAAGACTGCCCCCAAATCATAGCCCCAAACGACTGAATCATAACGGAATTACGCCAGTAGCGCAGCAGAAATCCGGCGTCTACTTGGGGAATGCGGGATCAAACCTTAGCCGACCGAAGCCTTGCCGACTTATTGGAAGACCAATCTGGGAGCGCAGGCGGCCAATTCGGCGCGAATCCGGGGAATTGCATGATGACGAATAGAACGGCACTTGGCTGTCGTCGCGCTGGCGGGCTCTGTCTGCGCTGCAACCACCGGGTACGCCGGCGAAAGAGTTCTGACGATTGAACTTGGTTCCGGACCGCAACGCTACACGACTGCCGCACTGCTCTCGCGCACCCCGATGTGTCACAGCTCACCGTGCCAAATGATGTGTCCTACCGCCATGCCATGAGCTACCGCGCCGTGCCGCTGATTTCACTTCTCAAGATCCCGCCCAATGCCCCATTCGACACCTTGGAAGCGCGCGCGACCGACGGCTTTGTTTCGCAGATCCCCCTCGGCCTGGTGCGGAGGGGTGGCGAAGGCGGCTCAAAGGCCTGGATAGCTATTGAGGATCCTGCCAAGCCATGGCCCAACCTGCCGGGAAAGGATGTCAGCGCGGTACCCTTCTATCTGATTTGGGAACACCCCGAACGCTCTGGCATTGGCAGTGAGCAGTGGCCCTTCGCGCTTGCCTCGCTTGAAGGCCTTAAACCTCCAGCGGAACGCTGGCCGCAAATGGCGGTCGCGGCGGACGCACCCGTTGGCGCACCGGCGCGACGCGGGCAAGAGGTCTATACGGTGCAGTGCTTGTCGTGCCACCGTATGAATGGTGCAGGCGAGAGTGACATGGGACCTGATCTGGGAGACCCCATGAACCCCACACAGTACTTGACACCCGCGGGGCTGCGCATGCTGGTCCGCAACCCCAAATCGGTGCGTACATGGCCCGACCAGAAGATGCCCGGGTTCGATAAGACAATGATCTCAGAATCCGACGTCGATGCCCTGATTGCCTATCTGACGTACATGGCCAGAGACAAGACGCCGTCCCCGAATTGAATCCTTATTTCTCACGCGTGAGAGGCACGAAGCGCACGGGCACGACGTCTTCACTTGTTGTCGTGCCGTCGGCGTTTTTGGTGACGACCAACAGCTCCTGCCAGAGCGTGCCAACGGGGATCACCATGCGCCCGCCGGGCTTGAGTTGCTCAATGAGCGCGGCGGGGATGTGATCTGGCGCAGCGGTGACGACGATGGCGTCATAAGGTGCGTGCTCGACCCAACCCGCGTAACCATCCCCGATTTTCGTATACACGTTGGTGTAGCTAAGGCGTGAAAACGTTCGTGCCGCATCCTTGCTGAGGCTGTCGACGATCTCGATCGTGTAGACGTCCTTGGCGAGCTTCGCCAGCACGGCGGCCTGATAGCCGGAGCCTGTGCCGATCTCCAGCACCTTATGCTCAGGTTGGAGATTCAGAAGATCAGTCATCAGCGCGACAATAAACGGCTGCGAGATTGTTTGGCCGGCGCCGATCGGCAACGGCCGGTTCTTGTAGGCTGCGTGGCGCTGAAACTTCGGCACGAACTCATGACGCCGGACAGTCTCCATGGCCTCCAACACTTGCTTATCGAGCGCACTTTGGCCCGTCTCAACAGCTACTTGCGCGGAGAGATCTCGGATCTCCCTCACCATTTGCTGCCGCTCCGCGGCGCGGTCATCTTGCGCAAGTGCCATTGTTGTAATGCTCACTGCCAAAGCACGGCGACTAGCTTAAGTGCCACTGTTTTGCCCTTGCGTTGCAGCGAGAGGAATGGCCTCGCTGCCACAAGCCTTATACTTTCTCTTCGGCCAACATAATTCCACCACCTGAGCGCGCATTTTTGGCAGCGGATCATAAGCCGAGGGAGCCAGTCATCATGTTTCAACGTAAGTCGGGCCCAAAGACCTTCCATGTCGTTCCGCCTAAATTGAAGGCTGAGGACCCACCCGCTCTGCCCGCTACTACCAACGCCGCGTCCGTCTCCAAAGTCACGCACGATGATGCTGCATCCGTGATTGGCAAGGATCTGTCCATCGAGGGGCAGACGATTACTATTCGCTGCAAAGGCTTATTGCGCGTCAATGGGAATATCCATGCGGACCTGCATTGTAAGGAACTATTGATCGGCGAACATGCCCTCATTCATGGCTCGATTGCAGCCGACAAAGTCACTGTATTTGGACACATTAACGGTGCGATCCTAGGCTCCAACGTCGTCTTGCACTCTTCAGCTCAGGTCGAAGGCGACATCCACAGCCAAAGCCTGTCGATCGAGCAGGGCGCCAGTTTTGATGGCCGCTCACGCACGGTAAGCGATCCGGCCGAGGTAGCACCGCAATTGGAGGCTGAGAGAGAGACAGACCGAGAGCCTGCACCGGACACAAAAGATACAAGCGACGATGAGATTCAGATCCCCAGGGATTCTGAAGAGTTCACGCCAACTCGCGATTTTGGCTGATCAGATCGCACGCAATGTTGATCCGGCGGATGCGGTCCTCGCGCAAGCACCGATCTGCTTCATCGCGGGCATGGTCGGGATGCCAGCTCATGCGCAAGGCATCGATGATCTTCTTTAGGACGCTTCCGCTAACCTCTGGATTGACGCCGAGAATGGCGTAGGCTTCGCTGGTCGTCTTGGGAAGTATGGCCGGCTCGCGCGCACAAGAAAAGCTCGCAGCTGCGCTTTCGGCGATGCGCCGGATGCGCTGCAATTCGCGAACGAGAACTCGGAACTGCGGCGCGCACTTTGCTTCTGCCTCCTGCCCTTCTGCCGCCGTGGCATCGACGTTTGCTAGTCGTTGCTCCACGAGCGCAAGCTCGGAAAAAAGCACTTCCCGCAGCGGACCTGCGTCCTTGAGTTGGGCCACCTCCGTCTCTGCCTGATCGAGAATCGCCGCAACCGTAAGTCCGGCGCCGGTAAGATTACGATCGGCCTCACCGTCGAAACCAACGGCTCCCAAGTCGATGAGCCCAATCCGGGCCAATAGTATGGGAAGGTTTGGGGAAATCGCAGCAGCCTTTACCGCCCACGCCGGAGACGTACGCGAGCGCACGATCACTGTTACCGTTGCAACCGTCATAGAAACGAGCAGCCATACCCAGCTGCCCACTCCAAAGACGCCGCTGGCCGCCGCCGCCTCAGCCATTGGGTCATCGCCTGATCGAACGATGGTCACCCATTCGCTCCCTAAGGCAGCGGGAACCCACCCGGCCTCACGCGTTACAGGCTTGAGCAGCGGCTTCCAGCTTGGGGCAGGATAAGCCTTGGCAAGGAACTGTCTCGTCAGAGGGGAAAGCTACTGGTATCAGCGATGGCCCGGCCGGCGCGCTCGCAGTGCCTTCTGCCACGTTGGGAGGATCGCCTGCCAGCGACAAAGGCACAAGCCGCGCTCCTATTTCCCGCACGGGTGCATAGCCCACAGGCAGAATCATTTGATCGAATCTTGACTTGCCGCGATGTGGCAAGCACGTGTTGGAAACTACCACGCCACGCCGCCAATGCCCTGTTCTGGCACCCAACCGCGATGGACCCTCAAAGCAAACCGGCTTCGCGGCCGACACGTCGTGCGAAGGCAGCTCAACATTAAGCCGATCGTCTTTGATCCACGAACACACGGCGGCCGTACTTCCAATGGCCCCGACAACGCGCATCCAGGAAACACGTGACCCACCACAGGAAATGTCGAAGCGGTGCGCCATTATCGTGCGACAGCCCGTCGAAGCCGAGAAGCCGCAGGGCGTGAGCCTCTGCTCATCACGCGGTCCGATAATGGGATAGGCTTTGTCCGCGGCAGGTGACAGTTTCAGCTGGCCCTGCTCGATGCGGCAATCGAAGGGCATAACAAGCTGCTCGCGGGCTTGGACGACGCTGCCAGCCGGTAGACTAACGCTCAACGCGATTATTATTCTAGAGACGCGACGCACCCTGAACCCCCTCGTCTACGGGACACAATTACTAGCTTGTGTCGAACGCAACCGGGGCGCGACTGTGGCGCCTATCGCGCTTATGCACTGAAATCAAAAGCGTTTTGCTCGTTAACGCAAAAAGCCCTAGCGGGCATTTGCTCCCTCGCCGCCAAAAATATGCTGTACGCACCCGATAGGCTCGACAACACACGCGATTGGACCCTAGAAAACCAAGGGCACAGGCACACCTCGGAGCAAGGACCGCCAAGGGATAGGGTACCGCAAGCTAGGTACAGTTGACGGGAGCGCGAACCATGTCGTCGGTAGATGCGCAAGAAGCAGCGCCGAAAGCTACGTCATCGTTTTCTCCTAAACAGCCACCGACTGATGGAGCGGCTGCCACCGATGGCGGAGCGGAGAGCGAGCGGCAGCGTGAGCGCTTCATTCCCGTCACGCGCTTTGCACTGCTCGATCGCCTGACGGCCCCATCAGCGTGGCCCTCCGGCCAATCGCGGGATGCGCGACGCTTCTTCCGTTATCTCGATCACTGGCGCCGGCAGCAATATAACGCGAGGTTGAACGAGCTGGAGGAAACCTACGAACCGTTCAGCCCGGACAGCGACCTTCTCATGGCGCGCAAGTTCACGCCCGCTGAACGGATGCTCATGCAGAAGGGAGTCCTCGATGGCATGGCGCAGATCCTCAAGCAGGCCAACTACATAAACATTGATCCTTCAGACGTAGAGCTCATACTGACTAGAGATTCAGCCTACAATCTCGACCTGCACGTCGATCTCGATGCTTTCGAGGAGTTGCTGCTCTTTTATCGCGGAGCGTCGACCAAGCGCGAACAGCAACGCAGGTGGCACAAGTTCTTTCTAAAGGAAGAATTCGAGATACCAATTTTTCAACGGCTATTCGTTCTGTTTAAGCTGAAGCCGTTCGAAACACGCGTTCGCGAGGTCATGCAAGCTAAGAAGCTTTCTCGCAAGGAGGCCGAGCGCGCCATCAAACGCACGCGATCGGGACTGCCGCCCGAGGTGCATCAAGACAACATTTACATGAAGCTGTTCAAGAAAATTCCGAGAAGCGATCTCGAAATGATCTTTCCCAATACGAAGGTGCATTTCAGGCTGTTCGACAAACTGCGGCTTGGCGCAACGGCCGGTGGCGGCCTCGGCATCGGCGCTTTTGGCGCTGCCGGTAAGATCGCACTGCTTGCCACCAACCCCATTGCCGCAGCCGGTGCCTTGTTCGGTTTGGGCGGAATCGCGATCCGCCAGGCCTTTGCGTTCATGAACCAGAAGCAGCGCTACATGGTAGTTATGTCGCAGAACCTTTACTTCCACTCCATGGCCGACAACCGCGGCGTCATGCTCAAGCTCGCTGCGCGGGCCGCCGAGGAAGACGTCAAGGAAGAGATGTTGCTTTACTCGGTGTTGGCGAAGGAACCCGCACGGCGGCAGGACCTAGCCGAAATCGATGTCGCCATAGAGCATTACTTGTCGACCAGTTTCGGCGTTAGCGTGAACTTCGACATACCCGATGCGCTCGAGCGGCTTATTGCCGATGGACTTGTCACCGAGCGTTCCGACGGAACGCTCTATACACTGTCGCCGCGCGACGCAGCCCTGCATATCGACCGCAAGTGGGACGCTTTCCTTGATGAACTTCCCGAGCCCGTGAGCGCGGAAGGGCTGAAGTTTGAGAGCAGCCCGACGGACACGAGCGTCTGATGGTGCGCGGCGCATATTCCGTGCGATCTTAAAGCATGGCACCTGGATCGAAGCTCACATTCATCGTTACGGAACAGGACCTTGCGCGCTCCATCTACGGCGCGCTCCAGGACCTGATCGAGCCTGCCCCCGATGCCTTGACGCTGTTCGAGGAGGGCCCAGACAAGTGGCGCGTCGAAGGCTATTACGCGACAACGCCGGACGCTGCCGCGCTCGCGGGAAGACTAGAGTGCATCTTGGAACGGCCCCCGCCGCCACTCAACGTTGTCCCGGTGCCCGACCTCAATTGGGTGGCGATATCGCAAGCTGCACTACCATCAGTGACCGCGGGCCGTTTCGTCGTACACGGCAGCCACGACAGTGGCCGCGTTCCCCAAGGTCCCAATTCGATCATGATCGACGCGGGCGAGGCGTTTGGCACCGCGCACCACGCGACCACGCTCGGTTGCCTTTTGGCCATCAACAAACTGACCCGCGCGAAGTCGTTTCGCCATGTTCTCGACCTCGGCTGCGGTTCGGGTGTTCTGGCAATCGCGGCAGCGCGGGCGCTGCCCAAAGCGCAGATCTTCGCCACGGATGTCGATCCCCAGTCTGTCACCGTAGCGGTGCAGAACATGCGAGCCAATGGGGTCGACCAGCGCGTCGCTGTAACCCGGGCCGAGGGCCTCGACCACCACGCATTGCGGCATGCGGCCCCCTTCGATCTCGTGATCGCCAATATTCTGGCAGGCCCGCTGTGCGCACTTGCATCCAATGTTGCCGAAGCGGTTTACCGAGGTGGGTTTCTGGTATTGTCCGGCCTTCTAAGCCCGGAGGCAGCTCGCGTCATCGCTGCCTATAGAGCGCAGGGGTTTGCCCTCAAGGAGCACCGGCGTATCGACGACTGGTCCACTTTGACACTTATCAAGCGAAGTTGATTACCACGCGCACCCGCTTTCCCCACAAGGAGCCAGACAGGGCTGGTAAGGATTTGCCAGCGCACCGCGACGCGCTAAACAAGGATCCATGTTCCAGACCTTCGAAGCTCCAGCCCAACGCAATTTGAGCGCCGAGCGCATCAAGGAGCTGCGCAAACTCATGGCGCAGGCCGGCCTCAATGCGTACCTTGTGCCGCGCGCCGATGAGCACCAGGGCGAATACGTACCGCCGTGCGCTGAGCGCCTCAAGTGGCTATCGGGGCTTTCTGGCTCAGCGGGGCTCGTGATCGTCACGAGAAAGACCGCCGCCCTCTTCGTCGATGGCCGCTATACGGTGCAGGCCCACGCCGAAGTCGATACCGATATCTTTGAGGTTTCGTCGCTGCCGCGGGGACGTATCGCAGAATGGCTCGGCAAAAATCTCTCCCGCAATCAAACCGTCGGCTTCGATCCTAGACTTCATACCGTAGCCGAAATCGGCCGTCTGGAGACGGCGCTCAAGGCCAAAGGCATCGCGATCAAGCCCGTCGCACGCAACCTCGTCGATCGCCTCTGGGGGCGAGAGCGCCCTGTACTACCGGAAAATCCTGTGAGCGTTCATCCGTTGAAATTCGCCGGCCGTTCGGCCCAAGACAAGATTGCTGCAATACAAAAGCGGCTCAAGACCGACGGTCACGATGCAGCGGTTCTCACACTCAGCGACTCAATCGCCTGGGCGTTCAACATCCGTGGTTCCGACATCGCCCACACGCCAGTGGCGCTCGCTTTCGCCATTATTCCGCAGAACGGCAAGCCTGAGCTATTCATCGCACCGGAGAAACTTGATCGCGTCGCGCGCACGCACTTGGCCTTTGCCAAGATCAGTGCGCCAAGCGCGCTTCCCGGCCGCCTCAAGGCGCTGCGCAAAGCCAAAAAGCGTGTGCGCCTCGATCCGAATACTGCTGCTTGGTGGTTTGCCCGTACGTTGGGTGGCGCGGGCCGCATTGCGGCGGCTACCGATCCTTGCCTCACGCTCAAGGCCGTCAAGAACGCCGCCGAGCTTAAGGGGGCGGGTGCTGCACACTTGCGCGATGGCGCCGCCGTTACGCGTTTTCTTGCCTGGTTGGACCAAGAGGCGCCATCAGGCCAGATCGATGAGATTGCGACCGTGTGCAAGTTGGAGTCCTACCGCCGCGCCACGAAACAGTTGCGCGAGATCAGCTTCGACACGATCGCCGGAAGCGGACCCAATGGCGCCATCGTGCATTACCGCGTCAACGAGACAACGAACCGCAAGATCAGGCCGGGAGAGCTATTCCTTATCGACAGTGGCGCCCAATACTTGGATGGCACCACCGACATCACGCGCACGGTTGCCATCGGAAAACCTACGCAGGAAATGCGCGAACGCTTCACACTCGTCTTGCAGGGGCACATCGCCATCGCTACAGCCCGCTTTCCCAAGGGCACGCGTGGCATCGACCTCGACCCACTCGCGCGTCGCGCATTATGGACGCACGGTCTCGACTACGACCATGGCACCGGTCACGGCATCGGAAGCTACCTTTCGGTACATGAGGGACCACAATCGATTTCGCGCGCAGGCTTGGCCGTACTGGATCCCGGCATGATCTGCTCAAACGAACCTGGCTATTACAAAGAGGGAGCTTATGGCATCCGCATCGAGAATTTGGTTCTCGTGACTAAACCGCAAATCGTGCCGGGCGGGGACCGTGGGATGATGGGCTTCGAGACTCTGACGCTAGCGCCCATCGATCGTCGGCTCATCGTCCGCGACATGCTTGGCGCGGCGGAAATCGCATGGCTTGACGCCTATCATGCGCGTGTCCTGGAGACCGTTGGCCCGGAGGTCGACGCGGAGACGCGCGTATGGCTGCAAGCCGCAACAGCCCCGTTATAAGCTGGAGAAAACCGGCTATTCCGCCGCGGGCGCGGCGACGAGTTCAACCCCCTTCAACCGCCGGCGCACATCCTCCTCGGTCAGCCCAAAATCGCTTAGAGCGTAAGTGTGCGCGCCATACTTATCGCTCTTGTTCTCTTGTAACCACTTCGATGCTTTGGCCTTAAGCTCCGGGTCGCGCCGATAACCGAAGCGATCATAAATCGATAGCGCAGTGGCGACCGGATCGGAGACGAGCTCATCAAACTCGACATGGATTATATGGTCTCGCGGAACGGTCTTGAGCGCGGCTTGTCCTGCTTCTTGGCAGCGCTGCGTCATGGACATCGCGAACTCCACCACTTCGTCGAGATCCACTTCGTCGGAGATCATGCTCCACGCCACTGCCGCCAAGCTGCACAGCGAAGGAACAACCTTTAGGGGATCGCGATGCGTATAAACAATGCGAGCGTCAGGGTATGCTTTCAGCAAATGCTGCAAGCCCGAGAGGTGATTGGGACACTTGAGCACCCACTGCTCACGCCGGTTCAGCCACTGATACGTTTGCAGTTGCTGCTTGTGCAGCCTGTAGGCGTCGAGATGATCCTGAGCACTGAACCACTTCCAGTAGCTGGGCAGATAGGAGAAATCAAAGCCCGGTGGCATCAGCACATATGTTCTGAAGATGAGGTAGCACTCCTCGGGGTCCTCGACGTCCAAGGGATGGATCTTGTCCATTTCGGGCGAGATCCACTTCATGAGCGAAAGCGCACGTCTTGCCCCCTCGATACGGTCATCGCTGCCGTCCTTACCCTCTCCTAGAACTTTGGGTAACGGCGCATAACCCTCCCAGAACGGCAGATAGCGTGCGCCATCGTGCATGCAAAGCAACCGCTGCAATAATGTTGTGCCTGTGCGCGGAAGACCGAGGACGAACAGCGGACGCGTAATCTTCTCGTCGCGGATCTCGGGATGCTCCTCAACAAAATTCTCGAACCTCAAGGAGTTTGTGAGCCCGCGCATAAATTGGTCCTTGACGGCAAGCGCACCGAATAAGGAAAGCTTTGCATCGTTGTTGAATGCGTTCGCTCTTATCGGCAGCGCTCTTAGATGCGCCTCGGGCCATTTGGAAAGCTTGCACTGGCACTCAGCCGCAGCGATCATCTTGTTGGGCTCCAAGCGCGGCCACAGACCCAGCGCCTTGACGAGTGGGCCCGCCTTGTTGAGCAACTGGATTGGCCAGGGCGGAGCGAGGCGAATTCCAGATGGCAGTCGACGTAACATCAAAAAAACCTCTCCTGCGCTTCCATGCGTCCTGCAAGGGCCGCAGAGCATTCTTTAGTTAGCGAGCGCTCCCAACAAGCTTCAGCCAGGCATCCTCATCGAGCACGGCGACGCCCAATTCACGCGCCTTCTTGAGCTTTGAGCCAGCGTCGGCGCCAGCAATAACATAATATGTTTTTTTCGAAACGGACCCTGCGACCTTCGCACCAAGGCGCTCGGCCTGAGCTTTGGCTTCGTTGCGCGTCAGTTTCTCTAAAGTGCCTGTAAAAACGACAGTTTTACCCGTGACCGCAGAGGACACATCGACGGCCTCAAGCGATACAGGCGTCACTTCTTTCAAAAGACTGTCAACGACACGAACATTGTGGGGCTCGGCAAAGAACTCGCTAACCGCTTCGGCTACGATCTCGCCGATCCCCTCAATGGCCTCAAGCTCCTTGAACGCCTCTGTGTCCTTGTCACTGCCAGCCTCTTGCATGGCCGCAAGAAAATCATCCGTTGTGCCATAGAAACGTGCAAGCATTCGCGCGGTCGTCTCGCCCACATGGCGGATGCCAAGCGCAAAGATGAAGCGATCCAGCGCGATGTTCCGTCTCGCCTCAATCGCGGAAAACAGCTTCTTGGCCGACTGCGCGCCCCACCCTTCACGGGCTTCAAGCTTTGACTTCCCCGTCGCATCCCGCGCTTGTAGCGTAAAGATGTCCTCGGGATATTGGATGATCTTGTCGTCGTAAAAAGCCTGAATATTCTTTTCGCCCATGCCCTCGATGTCGAACGCGTTCCGCGATACAAAATGTTTGAGGCGTTCAACGCGCTGCGCAGGACAAATGAGCCAGCCGGTGCAGCGGCGCACCACATCAATCTTGCCCGTCTTTTCGTTCGTCTCGCGCACGGCGTGGCTATCACAGACAGGGCATCGCGTGGTAAAGCGATAAGGCTTGGCGCCCTTGGGCCGCTTGCTGGCGACAATGCCGACGATCTGCGGGATCACGTCGCCTGCCCGCTGCACGATCACGGTATCGCCGATGCGCACGTCCTTGCGATTGATCTCGTCCTCATTGTGCAGTGTAGCGTTTGAGACCACGACGCCACCCACAGTGACCGGTTCCAGCTTGGCAACCGGCGTCAACGCACCTGTGCGCCCAACTTGAATTTCAATGTCATTGAGCACCGTTATCGCCTGCTGGGCCGGGAACTTGTGGGCAACGGCCCAACGCGGCGAGCGCGAGACGAAACCTAAGCGCTCCTGCAGGTCGAGGCGGTTCACCTTATAGACGATGCCATCGATGTCGTAGGCGAGCTTGGCGCGCTCTTCAGCAAGTTCATGATAAAAGATAAGAAGTTCCTCGGCCCCCTTGCACACCTTCGTCAGCGGATTTACCGGCAAGCCCCATTTCGTAAAGGCCGCATAGACACCCGACTGCGTGTCGGCGGGCAACGCGGAGGCCTCACCCCACGCATACGCCAGGAAGCGTAGCGGTCGCGATGCGGTGATGGCGGGATCGAGTTGGCGCAGCGAACCGGCTGCAGCATTTCGCGGATTGGCGAAGACCTTGGCGCCAGCGGCAGCCTGCTCCGCATTGAGACGCTCAAAATCTTTGTGTCCCATGTAAATTTCGCCGCGCACATCGATCGTGCCGGGCACATTGCGCCCTTTCAACTGGTGGGGTATTTGCGCGATGGTCATGACGTTGCGCGTTACATTCTCCCCTTCCGCACCATCGCCGCGGGTCGCGGCCTCAGTGAGGCGCCCATTGAGGTAACGGAGAGAAATGGAAAGGCCATCGATTTTGGGCTCGGCCGTAAACGCGAGCGCCTTGCTCGCATCGAGACCAAGGTAGCGGTGGATGCGTTCAACAAACTGAGTCACATCCTCATCGTTGAAGGCATTGGCGAGAGAAAGCATAGGAACGCGGTGGCGCACCTTGCCAAAGCCTTCGGCCGGCGCCGCGCCGATGCGCTGCGAGGGGCTGTCAGCCCGTACCAGATTTGGAAACCGCGCCTCGATCGCCTCATTCCGCTGACGCAGCACATCGTAATCTGCGTCCGAGATTTCAGGCGCGTCTTGCCGGTAATAGAGGTCGTCGTGATGGCGGATACGGCTGACCAGCCGTTTCAGCTCCGCCCTCGCCTGCGCTTCGCTCAGCTCGTCCACCGAGACTGCGCCAATGTCTTTGCTGCTCATGCGTGCGCTCGGCTCCCGCTACTGCCGGGATGCTTGGCCCATTTGCGTCAGCAATACCGGAAGTCGGGAAGATGGAAAACCACACGTTGGGGCACTGGCACCAAAATGGGAGTTACGTCTATCGCGCCCTGCCCCGAACGGGCTGCGCTTAGGAGGACGGTCCGCCCAGCGAAAGCGGTGGCAGCGGGCCGGGCGGCAGCTTGGGCAGCGGTTGTTGAGCCGTCGGCGGCACCTCTTGCGGAGGCTCAGGTGTGGTCTTGGGCGCCTTCCCAGGCTCCAATATCTCGTACATCCACGAGCCAGTACTGACCTCGGGCTGCAGGCCTTGCTTCTGCAGCAATGTGAACGAGTCCTTGTACCAGCGCGAGTTCGGGAAGTTGTGACCTAACACAGCGGCCGCGCTTTGCGCTTCCGATGCGATACCGAGCGACAGGTAACTGGCGGTCAGCCGGTAGAGAGCCTCTTCCACATGGGCTGTCGTCTGATAGCTCACAACGACAGCCTTGAACCGGTTGATCGCCGCGACGTAGTTGTCCTGCTTCAGGTAGTAACGGCCCACTTGCATCTCGGCAGCGGCAAGCGTGTCCTCAGCCACCCGGATGCGGTTGTCGGCTTCGCGTGCATACTTGCTGTCGGGATAGCGAGTCTTCAATGTCTTGAGCTGGGCAAGCGCCTTGCGCGTCGCGGTCTGATCGCGGTTTGGCTGCCGCATCTGATCGAAGTAGGCTAACGCAATGATGTGATGCGCAAGCGGAGCCTCCTTGGTGCCTGGATGCATCGTCGTGTACCGCTCGGCCGATGCAATCGCCTCGGGCAGCTTGCCTGCCTTGTAGTGGGCGTAGGCCGCCATCACAATAGCGCGGCGCGCTTCGGGCGAATAGGGATGCTCGCGATCGACGGACTCGAACTTCTTCGATGCATCTCGGTACTTGCCGCGCGACATCAGACTGTCGGCGTCGGCAAACATTTGAGAGGGCGGATCTGGATTCAGAATCTTCGCGGCGTCAGACGAGGCGCAGCCAGCCAGGACAGCAACACCGAGCGCCAGCGTGCACACCTTGAGCGCGCTCGACACGATCGCTCGCCCTGTTGTTATCATCCCCTCGTCCGGCATGAGCCTGATTTTCGCATCGGCGACTGTGGCCCAACCGCCACTAAACGCCTTGCCCCTCGCATTAAACCTAGTGGCGGCCATACCAGAGCGGACCGCACCAAACAACATATTATGCCTGGTTTTGGGCAATGAATGTGGTCCTTGTTGGACTTCTTAGTGGAGTTTCCGGCAGCGCTACTCGCTCAGGCACCCAGATGCGCGCAAACCATTCCTTACACCCACTCATAAAGAGCTGGACGCGCAAGCCCCTGCACTGCCAATGGGGTTACTCGCCTGCGGCAACCGCGAAGCCGATATCGACCGGAACCGTGTTGCGGACGCGCGGTGCCTGCACCGTCGTCCAAGCTTGCGAATCGGCGAACATGGCCTGAAGGACGGTAGAGTTGAGACGATGACCACCGCGCACCGAGCGAAAGGCGCCCAATAGAGGCAGGCCGGCAAGTGCCAAGTCGCCTACGGCATCCAGCAACTTGTGGCGCACGAACTCCTGTGTATGGCGCAGGCCTTCGCGGTTGAGGATCTTATTCTCACCGATAGCGATAGTGTTGTTGAGATTGGCGCCGAGCGCCAAGCCGGCTTTCCAAAGCCGCTCCACATCGCTCATGAAGCCAAACGTACGAGCTTCACAGATTTCGTTGCGGAACACGCCGGGGCTCATTTCGCAAGAAAGACGTTGCCGGCCAATGATTTCACAGGTGAAATCAATCTCGACATCGAGGTGAAAACCTGAATGGGGAAGCAGTTCTGCCCAGCTCTCACCTTCCTCCACGCGGACCGGTTTGAGAACTTTGATGAACCGTCGCGGCGCTGACAGCTCGCGAAGACCGGCGTCATCCACCGCTTCAACGAACGCAGCCGAGCTGCCGTCCATGATGGGAACTTCTTTGCTGTCAATCTCGATAATGCAGTTATCGACAGACAGGCCACGTAGAGCGGCTAGGAGATGTTCGACTGTGCCGACCGTAACCCCGGCATCATCGCCAAGGACGGTACACAATGTCAGATTTTTGACGTGAGAGACGTTGGCGGGGATCTCAGCGATGACGCGGCCACGCTTGGTGACGAGAAAGCGGAGGCCAGTGTCGGCAGCTGCTGGGTGCAAGATGACCGAGACTGGCGCTCCGCTGTGCAGCCCCGTGCCCGTCAACTCGATCTCACACGCAATAGCTGTCTGACGCGCGCCGATAAATCGATTCGACATGATTCTGCGTCCCTCGATGCCAATTAGGCGATAGCCACTCAAGAATGCCTTGGCGCTACCCCACCCCAATTCGCTGCTCTGGTCCTCTATATGTGGCTTATGCAAACCTTCTGGAGCGTCTTTGTCTGTCTGCGCTCTCAGAACCCCAGGAACCGTACGAACAACGTCGTTAACGATTGGAAAGATACCCCAAGCTTAACTATTCAGCCAAATCACGGTTTCTTTCATCGTGTTACGGATGAGCAATAGTTCTAACGGTGCAGTGCAAAATCAGGAGATCATTTTATTTGCGTCGACGGCCAAAAATCTCGGCATACGACTGCTCATCGTCCATCGTCTCACGCGATGTCGAAACATCGTCCGCGACGGAGTTCGCCCACCCGTGACCCTGCGCCGGCGGGCCGGAGGCGTGATTCGATTCATCGAGACGATACTCAAAAGGATCGACGTTCTGCGCATCGTCCGCGCGCTTGCTACGCCCCAGAATGCGCCGCAACAATCCCCGGCGCGGCGGGTCCTCAACGGCGTGCGGATTCGCGTGCGAGGGATCCTGAGGCGGATACCCGACCTTAGCGCGATACTCACGTTGTGCGACAGGCGGAAAATCTTCGACCGCAGGCATGCGACGCTGAGCGCGTCGGAATTCTGTCGGGCGTGAAGGATTGAAGTTGTCAGCGTTCATGTCAGTTGCATCGGCACGTTCTGGTGCGGGGGGCGGCGATTGCGCGTGCCGCGATAGATGCGACAGACTTTCCTCGATGACGACATCCCCGTCCGCGCGCCATGTTTGGTGTGATCCGCCCTTGCCGGCGTCACGCGGTGGCATTGGGGGCGGCGTGTCCGATTGTTGATAGCTTCCACCCTCGTCACGATACCCAATGGCTTCCGAAAGCCGGCGGTGAAGATCGTTCTCGTCTTGCGTTCCGGCATTATCTTGCACTTGCACCTGGCCGGCACCTTGAAACTGCGGAATTCTCTGCGGTCGCACACGCGTCTCTGAGAGACTTGTCACCGGAATGAAATTTCCACCCGATAGGGCCATCCCTGACGCGACAATCGAAACGCGTACGCGGTCGCCAAGGGATTCGTCGAAGGTGGCACCAACGATTATATTGGCTTCCGAATCGACCTCTTTGCGCACCCTGCTCGCCGCTTCATCCACTTCGTAAAGTGTCAGATCGCGACTGCCACTGATCGAGAGCAGAAGGCCCTTGGCGCCACGCAGCGACACTTCATCGAGAAGCGGGTTGGCGATGGCGTCCTCCGCGGCAAGCGCAGCGCGACCTTCGCCGGAGGCTTCGCCGGTGCCCATAACGGCCGTACCCATACCGCTCATCACGGTACGAATGTCGGCAAAGTCGAGGTTTATCAAGCCTTCCTTGACGATGAGGTCAACGATGCAAGCGACGCCTGAATAAAGAACCTGATCGGCGAGCACGAAGGCGTCGGCAAACGTCGTCTTCTCGTTGGCAATGCGGAAGAGATTCTGATTGGGAATAACGATCAGCGTATCGACGTGCCCGCGGATTTCTTCTACGCCCGCCTCGGCAATACGCGTACGCCGGGCACCTTCAAAGTGAAACGGCTTCGTCACGATGCCGACTGTTAGAACTCCGATCTCCTTGGCGACGCGCGCAATGACGCTCGCGGCTCCAGTCCCGGTTCCGCCCCCCATACCGGCGGCGATAAAAACCATGTGCGAACCAGCGATCTGCGCGCGGATATCGTCGATCGCCTCTTCGGCGGCGGCTTCGCCAATCTCAGGATTGGCACCTGCGCCCAGTCCTTCCGTGAGGTTCACCCCGAGCTGCAAGCGATGATCCGCGGTGGATGCGGCAAGCGCTTGCGCGTCGGTGTTGGCGACGACAAAGTCGACCCCGCTAAGACCGGTCGCGATCATATTGTTGACTGCGTTACAGCCGGCTCCGCCGACACCGATAACAGTGATCTGCGGCTTCAGGTCGGTGAGCTTAGGAAGCTGCAGCTTGATGCTCATCGCACCCCCTAGTTCCTGAGCGTCGCTTCGTCGAAACGTTCAGAATGTCGCCATCCCTTTAGTCCTAAAAAGCGTCCAACGCCCCCGGCTTCTTCCCCACAATCGTTGTTAGAAACCACTCTTGAGCCATTGGCCCACGCGCTCTAAATAGCCCGACGCGAGCGCATCGCGATCTCTGTACACCGTGACCTCCTCACCACCCGCGGCTGCGACGGCAAGAAGACCCGCTACTGTCGAAAACGCTGGACTCGTAATGCTCTGTCCCATCCCGGCGATAGGCTGCGGGCTAGCGACACGCACCGGCCGCCCCAAAACATCGGCGGCAAACTCACCCATGCCGACTAGCTCACTCGTACCGCCGGTCAACACAACCCGCTCCCCGGCATAGCCGGAAACGCCACTGTGCTCGATGCGTTCTCGCGCCAGCGCCAGCATCTTGGCAACCCGCGGGCGGATAAGCCCAGCAAGGTCTGCTTTCGTCATGCGGCCCATGACCCCGTCGTCTTCGCCCGCAAGCGGATATGAAAACTCTTCATGTTTATCCGATTGAGCGACTAGCATTGTGCCATACAACGTCTTGATTCGCTCGGCTTCTGCAAGTGGTGTCTGCAACGCTTGGGTGATGTCACAAGAGATGTGATGACCGCCCATGTGTACGGTCCCGGCATGGATGAAGTGGCCTTGGGCAAATACTGCAACGGTCGTGGTCCCACCGCCCATATCAATGCATGTCACGCCGAGATGACGTTCCTCCTCACTGGTCGTGGCAAGCGCGCTCGCGTAAGGCGCTGTCACAAGCGCCGATGCAGAGAGGTAGCAGCACTCAATAACGTGCAATAGATTGCGGATTGGGGCCTCGTCGGCCGCCACGGCGTGCAAGTTGCACGTCATACGCCGTGCCGCCATACCGCGCGGATCGCTTGCGTCAGTTGTATCGTCCAAACGGAATCCGATACGGTTGAGGTGAACGAGCATGCGCTCCTCGCGCTCAGTCCACGAGCGAGCGCCGGCCATCAGACGATCGATGTCGTGCTCATCGACGACACCGCCGTCGATGTCGACCGAGGCTGAAAAGTTCAAAGATCGCAGCCGGCCGCAGGAGACGGAGACGAAAACCTCCTCCAGCGTTACTCCTGCTTTGCGCTCGGCTTGAGCAATTGTCGCGCGGATGGCGCCCTCCACCTCGGCCAGATCGGTAATGACCCCTGCCTTCACCCCCCGCGAACGCTGATGTCCGACGCTGAGGACGCACGCGCTCTTGATACCGCCGGGACTATTGCGCCCTGCAGGTACGAGTTCAGCGATTAGGCACACTATCTTGTTGGTGCCAACGTCGAGCAAGCCGACTATTTCGCCTCCCCTTCGCTCTGACTGGTTCCGGCTCAGCATTTTGAAGACCTCAACTCGCTTGGGTGGAGAATTTTGTAGACGGGCGGAGTGTATCGGGGCGCACGGTCATGCGCCCGCGACTGCGCAAATCGACGATCACATCGCGACCCGAAAGGAGTTTGCCGAGATCGGCAACCGAAGACAGCGCCTCGAACGCCATCGCCTCACGGTCCGCCCCAAGGTGAACCGTCACGCCATTTGTCAGCCGTAACGTCCAGCGGCGCCCGCCGACGCGCTCGGCCATTACAAAACGTTGCGCAATGGCAGGATAGCGCGCCACGAGATCAAATAGCGGTTTGGCTTCGTCCGCCGCACCTTCTCCTGTAACGCGTGGAAGGCCGCGTTCTGTGCCAGGCGTCACTGCGCTCAGCACGCGCCCCGTCGAGTCGATGAGGTATTCGCGCTTGCCGCGAATCCACAGCGCCGCGGGCTTGCGCTCCGTCACATGGACCTCAAGGGAGCCGGGAAAAATGCGGTTGATTGTAGCCGTCGCAATCCAAGGCAACCGCTCAATTCTTTCGCGGGCGGCGGCGCTATCGATGCTCAACAAAAAGCGGACGTTGAGCAGGTCGAGCGCATCAAAAACGTCGGCATCTGGCGTGAAGTGCTGTCCGCTCACCGTCACTTGATCGATCCGCAGCCCCGTCCAGTAGAGAACCTCATCGACCTCTGGGAAGAACGGTGCCATTGCGCGCATATGCCTACCGCCGTCGGTCAAGACACTGAATGCAAATGCGCCCGATAACCCTGCGAAGACGATGAAACCAAGCTTGAGCCCAAAGGAGCGCCGGTGCGGCGAAACAGGACGTCGCCGTCTGGCGCTGCCCATAACGGAAGCTTTAGGGGAGACCGGAGGACGTCCGCTGCTTGGGGCTAGATCGGGTTGCAGCGTGGCTTGCACCCGCCCAAGATACCCAACACCGACCCCTACCTGTCGCAACTCGCGTCCTCTACCATCCAACGCACGAGCTCGCCAAAGGACCAGCCCGCATATGCTGCCATCTCCGGCACCAGCGAAGTCTCAGTCATTCCGGGCTGGGTATTGAGCTCAAGACATATGAGCTCGCCCGTACCCGTTTCGTCGTAACGAAAGTCCGCCCGTGCCGCGCCGCGGCAGCCGAGCGCCGTGTAAGCCTGACATGTGTATTTCTGGGCCAATTGGTAAACATCCGGTGAAAGATTGGCCGGCAATACGTGCTGTGATCCTCCAGGGGCGTATTTTGCCTCGTAATCGTAGAAGACGAGCCCTTTCAGGGGCATGATCTCGACAACCTCGGTGACGAACTCGCCGATCACCGCACAGGTGAGTTCGCGCCCTGGAATATAACGCTCAACCATCACGCTCTCCTCCATGGCGCCACCCTCCGCGATCAGTTTGGGCGGTCCATTGGCACCATCGCCCACGATGACGACCCCGACACTGGAGCCTTCCGCCAGAGGCTTGACGACGTAAGGGGGGGCGATGACATGGCGCTCCAATGCCTCCTTGCGCGTTACGACCTCAGCATCGGCCACCGGCACGCCGGCCGGGCGCAAGACATCCTTTCCGCGCTCCTTGTGCATTGCGAGTGAAGACGCAAGAACGCCGGAGTGCGTATAGGGGATGGCGAAGCATTCCAAGACGCCTTGTATGCAACCGTCCTCGCCGTAGCGGCCATGCAGCGCGTTAAAGCAAACGTCGGGCTTGGCCTGCGCAATTCTTACAGCAACGTCGCGATCCACATCGATCATTGAGACGCGATAGCCCTCGCCCTCCAGTGCGGCGGCAACGGCCTTGCCGGAACTTAGGCTGATCTCGCGTTCAGCAGACCAGCCGCCCATGAGCACGGCAACGTGGTCGCGCTTGCGTTGCGGTGCCTGCCCGATCATGAGAAGGCGGCCTCTGCCAGCTCTTCGCCGGTTGGGCGTCCGGGGTTAGGTAGTCCTATGCGAATGATTTCCCACTGCAAAGTAACACCGGACTTGGCTTTGACACGCGCGCACACGGTTTCCCCAAGCCGCTCGATGTCCTCGGCGCTGGCGCCGCCCTCGTTGATGAGAAAATTGCAGTGCATGTCCGACACCTTGGCGCCGCCCACGCGAAGACCGCGGCAGCCAGCGTCGTCGACAAGCTTCCAAGCGCTAGCATCGGGCGGATTCTTGAAGGTCGATCCCCCAGTGCGCTCTCGGATAGGCTGGTTTTTATCGCGGTAGTCCGCCACGTCCTCCATCTCACGTAAGATGTCTGCCGGATCACCTGGCTTTCCTTGGAACAGCGCTTGGGTCAGGATGAAGTCTTGGGGCACGCTCGAGTGTCGATAGCTAAACCCCATGTCAGCGAGAGACAGCGTGTGAATGTTGCCCTCGCGATCAACAGCGCACGCTTCGATGAGAACATCCTTGGTCTCAGATCTGTGCGCACCGGCGTTCATGCGCAGTGCGCCGCCGATTGAGCCAGGAATGCCCCTGTAAAACGCGAGGCCCGCTATTCCGGCCTCGGCAGCAGCGCGCGCAACCTTCACGTCTGGTACTGAGGTGCCGGCTCGAACTCGGTGGCCCGGCTCGGCGCTGACACTGGCAAAACCGCGGCCCAAGCGAATAACGACGCCCGGCAGGCCACCGTCGCGCACCAGAAGATTGGAGCCGAGACCGACGACCGTCACCGGCAGGTCGCGAGGCGCTCCTTTGAGGAAGTAGGCGAGATCGGCTTCATCTGCCGGCGAGTAGAGCACTTGTGCAGGGCCGCCAACCCGAAACCACGTGATGGCGGACAATGGCGCATTGGCGGTCATGCGACCCCTAAGATCGGGCAGCTTCTCTTTGAGGTCCGAGGTAATGTCGGGAAAAGTCACGAGACGCCTCCGGTGCACGTTCTCATTGCGCGCCTCCGGCGCAATTCCTCACAGCGCGCCTCCGGCACACTTTCTCATAGCGCGCTTCCGGCACGACGCGGCTCTTCGGTGTCGAGCCAGTCGGGCAGCCCATGCGCCCATTCCGTCGATACCCCGGCGCCGAGGCAAACGACCGAGTCGCCAGGACGCACGCTACGACGTAGCAGCGGGATAAGATCGCGTGGGTTGTCTATCGCGATAACCGCAGGATGCCCGGTCCTTCGAATGCCTTCTGCCATCGTGTGCTGATCGATTCCGTCGATCGGCTGCTCGCCAGCCGTGTAGAGCGGCGCCACGATGACGCTGTCCGCATCCCGGAAGCTCGCGCAGAAATCGTCAAAGAGATCGCGCGCACGGGTATAGCGGTGCGGCTCAAACACCGCGATCAGGCGACCGCTGGAACCGCCGCGCGCAGCCCCCAGCACAGCGCTAATTTCCGCCGGGTGATGGGCATAGTCGTCGTAGATCGCTGCGCCATTCCACATGCCAGCCAGCTCATAGCGCCGCTTGACGCCGGTGAAGTTCGCAAGGCTCTTGTGGATCGCTTCATCGGAAATGCCAGCCTCGCTCGCAACAGCAATTGCGGCGAGCGCATTGAGCGCATTGTGCTCACCGGGGAGCGGGATCGTCCAGCCGCGGATTACCCGCTCACCGCCGCGCACGCGCCGGCAAAGTTCGGCGTCAATCAAGAAGCGGTGTCCCTCGTAACGCATCCCATGGAGCATAAGGTCAGCACCCTGCGACGTGCCATACGTGAGAAGCCGCCGCCCATCACGGCGCAGCTCCAACCGTTCGACCATGTCGCGTACTACCGGATGATCGATGCACGCTACGGTAAGCCCATAGAAGGGAATGTTGCGCAGGAACGTCTCGAACTCCCGGTGCATGTTTTCGATCGTCTTGAAGTGATCGAGGTGCTCGGGATCGATGTTGGTCACGATGCCTATCTGCGTCGGCAGCCGCACAAACGTCCCATCAGACTCATCCGCCTCCACGATCATCCACCGGCCGTTGCCGAGTCGCGCATTCGAGTCCCAATCGTTGATGATACCGCCAGAGATGACCGTGGGATCGAGCCGGCAGTCTGCGAAGATGTGGGCGATGAGTGATGTCGTCGTCGTCTTACCGTGCGTGCCGGTTACCGAGATTGTGGAGTAGAGCCGCATCAGCTCTGACAGCATCTCGGCACGGCGAATGACGGGCAGGCCCTTTGCGCGCGCCGCTTCCAGCTCGGGATTGCCGCTCTTGATCGCGCTTGAGATCACAACCGAGCGTGCACCGACGAGATTGACTTGATCGTGTCCAATGAAAATACGAACGCCCTTGGTGCGCAGGCGGCGCACGTTGGCGCTGTCCTTTTGATCGCTGCCCTGGACGGAATAGCCCTTTTCAAGCAGGATCTCGGCAATGGCGCTCATACCTATGCCGCCAATCCCGATGATATGGAAAGTCCCGATCTCACGGGGCATCTGCATAGTCGTCGTTCCCCTGGTCCCATCTTGCTGCTGACTAAAGCCGACAGCTTCGTGGCTGGCTCATGGCGGCAACTGCGTCTGCTGTTGCCCTACCTTACAATCAGCTCGTCCACGAGGTCGGCCAGTCGCACCGCCGCATCGGGCCTTCCCATACTCTTGGCAACCGTGGCCGCTGCGGCAAGTCCACCTGAATCTGCGAGCAGAGCCTCGATTTCTCGACTTAGACGCTCCACCGAGAGATCTTTCTGCTCGATACACCAAGCCCCGCCCGATTCTGCAAGTCTCATGGCGTTCTGGAGCTGATCATTGTCGAGGGCATGGGGCAAAGGAACCAGGATTGACGGGCGTCCGAGGACTGTCAGCTCAGCAATCGTGGATGCCCCCGAGCGCGCGATCACAAGGTGCGCACTGGCGATCTGCCGGGGCAAATCGCGAAAAAAGGGGGAAACCTCAGCGGCAATGCCGTTCGTTGTGTAGGCGGCAACGACACTATCGACGTCCTCCTCTCGAGCCTGCTGCACAACGCGGAGACGATCGCGCAGATCTGCCGGGAGCAATGCCAGCGCTGGAGGCACCGATTCAGAAAAGAAACGCGCACCTTGGCTGCCACCGAAAACGAGGAGCGTGATCTCACCGCGCCCGCCAGGAGCCCAATAGGGTCGGCTTGCACAATCCATTACGGCTGAGCGAACCGGGTTCCCAGTAAAGCGCTCCTTAGTGCTCAGCTCGTCGTCCAAAAACTTCGTCGCCTCAAATGACGTGGCAATGCGGGTCATGCGCTTAGCCAGCATGCGGTTGGCACGCCCCAAAACGGCATTCTGCTCGTGCAAAGCGGTCGGAATTCCCCGCAAGCTCGCAGCCACAAGGGGCGGGAACGTCGGATAGCCACCGAATCCAATGACGACCTTGGACTTGATCTTACCTAGGAGAACGTAAGCCGACAAAAGCCCGCGCCCAAGCATCCACGCCGTGTGCGCCATTGCAAATGGAGACCGGCCAGAGAGCGTAGCGGCCGGCACGCGATACACGTTGCGCGCGGGAAAGTCGGTTCCATACCGGTCCCCCCGCATGTCGGTCACGAGATCCACACTACGACCGCGGCGTGCCAACTCCTCGGCAAGCGCCTGCGCCGGAAACAGGTGCCCGCCCGTGCCGCCGGCTGCGAGCAGGACAGATGTCTCCACGTTCGTCACTTTCGTATTGGACCCATGGGTTGCAGATCGGCGATGGTAGGCTCCAATCGTGGCTTCTTGAGGCGCGTAGGGTCAGGCCGATGCCGCGTCAAAGCGAGCAGCATGCCAAGCGTGATCGATACTGCAATCATCGAAGAGCCGCCCGCCGAGATGAAGGGTAGCGTGATGCCCTTAGCCGGCAGCAATCCGACGTTCACCCCCATATTGATCAGTGCCTGTAGCCCGAATAGCAGGGCAAGACCTTGAATGGATAGACGCGATGCGCGATCGGGTTCGCGCGCCGCGGTGTTGAGCGCGCGCATGACGACGAAGGCAAAAAGACCAAGCAGAGCCAGACACGCGACGATCCCATACTCCTCGGCGACCACTGCGAAAATGAAATCGGTGTGCGCGTCGGGCAGAACCGTCTTGATCGTCCCCTCTCCTGGTCCGCGGCCCAAGAAACCGCCTTCGGCGAACGATTGAATCGCGCGATCAACTTGCGAATTGTCACCGGGCGGCGGCGCAATGAACCGGTCGAAGCGCAAGCGCACATGATTGAATGTGGTGTAAGCGAATACCGACCCAAGCACGCCACATATGCCAACGATAAACGCACCGACGAGCGGTTGCCCCGATAGAAAGTAGAGAGCGCCCCATACCAAGACGATGAGCAGCATTTGACCCACGTCGGGCTCGATCAGCAGGAGCCCTGCCAAGAGCAAGACGAGAAAGATGGCGATAGGAACGGCCGGCATCTCGTTGCGCCTTTGGCTTTCGGCAAAGAGCCAGGCCGACAAAACGACGAATGCGGGCTTGGCAAACTCAGAGGGCTGCAGCGAGTATCCAAAAAGCGAAAGCCAACGCCGCGCGCCTTGGATATCGGAGCCGACAAAGTGTACCGCAATCATGCCTGCGATAGCCGCAGCGAACAGCGCTAGCGCAAAGCGTCGCACGGCGAGTGGCGAGAACAGTGACACCACCAGCATGATCACCACACCAGCGGCAGAGAAGATCACATGCCGCTCAACGAAGTAGAACGTCGGCAGACCTTTCTTAATTGCAACCGCTGGGCTCGCGGCTAGCGACAACACCAATCCCGCACCGACGATCACCAAGATGGCGCCTAGAAGCATGTGGTCGACGGTGAACCACCAGTCGGCAACCCGGCTCCGATCAGCGCGCGAAACCCTCATGCAGCCCTCGTCTTAAGCGCAATTCCCGGCAAAGCGGCGACGAGGTCCCGGAAGGCATCGCCGCGAATCTCAAAGTTGCGATATTGATCGAACGAGGCACAGGCGGGCGACAGGAGTACCACAGGTTCGAGCGCGACGCTCGCCGCAGCATCGCGCGCGGCCGCCGCCACTGCGACGTCGAGCGTGCCGCAGCGCTCAAACAACACCTTCCCCTCAAGCGTTTTGGCGAATTCATCTGTCGCTTCGCCAATCAGGTAGGCTTTCACGACGCGCGGAAAATTAGCTTCGAGGGCTGCAATGCCCCCGTCCTTCGCCTTGCCACCAAGTATCCAATAGATATCACTAGGAAATGACAGCAGTGCCTTCTCGGAAGAATCCGCATTCGTTGCCTTTGAATCGTTGATGAAGAGCGTGCGGCCCACTTGTCCGAGTTCTTCCATGCGGTGCGCAAGCCCTGGGAAACTCTTCATATGCTCCGCGATCTGTTCTCTCTTTAGCGGAGTAGGAAGCAACATCAGCGCAGCCGTTGCGGCGCAAGCATTCTCAGCATTGTGCACACCACGCAGCGAGCCGACGCCGGAAAGACCTGCGACCTCTAAGGCCTCGCCCTTCTCTTTGAGAACGACATACGCGCTTTCAAGGCCAACCTCGCATTCGGAGCCCGGTTGCACGGAAATCCTTAAGATCTTTTCCGGGCCGTCACTGTGAGTGCCCGCGCGTAAATCGTCGACGATCATACGACAGTAGCGATCATCTACGCTGATGACCGCCCTGTTCGCGCCCCTCGGCAATCGCGCTTTTATTGCGGCGTAGTTTTCGATCGTGCCATGCCGGTCAAGATGATCGGGCGTGATGTTCAATAACACGCCAACTGTCGCATCGAGGCTCGGCGCCAGATCGATCTGATAAGATGAGCACTCCACGACATAGTGGCGTCCTGGCGCGAATGGCTTAAGCGACAGCATGGCCGTCCCTATGTTGCCGCCCACCTCAACGTCACGGCCTGCCGCGCACAGAATGTGCGCAATAAGCGCCGTCGTCGTGGATTTGCCGTTGGTGCCTGTGATGGCAACAAGAGGCACATCGAATGGTTCGATGCGTCGCTCGCGCGCAAATAGCTCTAGATCGCCGATCACCTCCACCCCGGCGAGCTTCGCCGCCTTAACGGCCCAATGCGGCTCAGGATGAGTAAGCGGCACGCCCGGCGCCAACACCAGCACAGCGAAGGCGAGCCAATTGGCTTCTTGCATATCCACGATGGGGATGCCGGCGGCGGCGGCCGCTTTACGACTTGCCTCAAGGTCATCCCAAGCCGCAACCTTCGCACCGCCCTCAATCAGGGCTTGTGCGGTGGCGACACCTGAGGCGCCGAGCCCAAAGACTGCAACGGGCTTGCCTATCAAGGTCGTTATGCGAATCATGCACGGAATCTAACGTAATTCGTTCAAAGCAGGTCGCAGATCAGCGCAGTTTTAGCGTGGCCAGCCCGATCAGTGCCAGCACAACGGAAATAATCCAAAAGCGCACAACAACGGTCGATTCCTGCCAGCCCTTCTGCTCGTAGTGGTGGTGCAGCGGTGCCATTCTAAACACACGTCTGCCTGTCGTTTTGTAAGAGATGACTTGGATGATCACCGAAAGTGTCTCCAGCACGAACAGACCGCCAACGATGGCAAGGACGATTTCGTGCTTGGTAGCCACCGCAATGGCGCCCAGCGCGCCGCCCAAGGCAAGCGATCCCGTATCGCCCATGAAGATCATGGCAGGCGGCGCATTGAACCACAGGAAACCAAGGCCCGCGCCAATCAGCGCCCCGCAAATGATAGACAGCTCGCCGGTGCCTGCTACGTAGTGGATTTGCAGATACTGAGCAAACCTCGCGTTACCGATGAGATACGCGATAAGCCCGAAGGTGGCCGCCGCGATCATCACGGGCACGATAGCAAGCCCGTCAAGACCATCGGTGAGGTTGACTGCGTTGCCGGCCCCCGCAATCACGAGCGCACCAAAGAGAACAAAGAACGGCCCTAGGTGAAAAACCATGTTCTTGAAGAATGGAATGGTGAGCACACCCGATATGTCCGGCGGACCGAGCCACATCACGCACGCCGTAGCGATAGCCGCCACGAGGATCTCGACGCCGAATCGCAAGCCGCTCGAAAAGCCAGACGTGGTGCGTCGCGTCACCTTCAGGAAGTCATCGTAAAAACCGATGCCCCCATAAGCGAGCGTGACGCCCAAAACGATCCAGATGTACAAGTTACTGAGATTGGCCCACAGCAACGTGGAGACGGTGATGCCGGCGAGGATCATGAGCCCGCCCATCGTTGGCGTGCCCGTCTTTAAGAGATGAGTCGCAGGTCCGTCTTCGCGGATCGGCTGGCCTTTGCCCTGTTTGACGCGCAGTAGATCGATGATGCCGGGGCCAAACAACAGCACGAATATGAGCGCGGTGAAGATCGCCCCGCCAGTGCGGAAGGTGATGTATTTGAAAACGTTCAGCACCCTGATCTGGTCGCTGAAGTTCACGAGTTCATAAAGCATCCCTCACCCTCCGATGGCGATTATCGCAGCGTCTACGCGCCCCGATCCGCCCCGACACAATCTTTTTCACCGCTGCGCATCAGCACGTTGACAAGTGGCGCCATACGCGATCCGAGCGAACCCTTTATCATCACCACATCGCCACCGCGTACTGCTGCAACGAGCGCGGCTTCGATGCCATCCGACGTGTTAGCCCACCCTCCCTTCTGGGCCACCGGCAAGACCTGAAACAGCCGCTGCATGTGAGGCCCACAGGCAAAGACCAGATCAGCCTCGGCGACGTCAACTGCTTCTTTTAATTCCTCGTGCAAACGGCCTGCTTCCTCGCCCAGTTCGAGCATATCGCCAAGAACTGCAATACGGCGCGGATATTGTTCGCGCGACACGGTTGCCATGGCGGCAAGGGCGGAGCACATCGAGACGGGATTGGCATTGTAGCTCTCATCAACAAGCAGAATCGCGCCATCGGCGCGCTTCACCTCAATGCGCGCGCCGCGGCCCTTGGCCGCCGTGAGGCTAGCAAGTGCGCTGACCCCACCGTATACGTCGGCGTCGAGTGCGATGAGTGCGGCTATAACAGCAAGCGAATTCTGTGCAATGTGCGCTCCCGGTGCGCCCAATCGATAGGCTACGCGCCTCGTTCCTGCCCGCGCGATGACATCGGAGCCGTTGGCCCCCAGCGTCAAAACTTCGGGACGCACATCTGCCGCCTCGCTCTGACCAAACGAAACGACCCGAATACCGAGGGCGCGTGCGCGCTCGTCTAGGAGCGCAAAGAAAGTATTGTCGCGGTTGAGCACCGCCGTACCGCCCGGTTCTATTCCCGACAAAATCTCCGATTTGGCTTCGGCAATCGCTTCGACCGACTCGAAGAATTGCAGATGAACCGGCTCCACCGTGGTGATGATGGCAACGTGCGGGCGCACCATCTTTGCGAGCGGCGTGATCTCGCCAGCGTGGTTCATGCCGATCTCGAACACGCCGTAGCGTGAAGTCGCGGGCATGCGCGCCAACGTCAATGGCACGCCCCAATGATTGTTGTACGAATTCTCGGCCGCATGGGTTTGTCCCAAGCGGCTAAGACACGCACGCAGCGCTTCTTTTGTCCCTGTCTTGCCAACGCTGCCGGTCACGGCGACGATGCGAGCATCGCAGCGCGCGCGCGCTGCGTGTGCGATCGCCTCCAAGCCCTTGAGCGGATCCGGGACGCGCAGGAGAGCGCCGTCTGCCGGCGCACGCACATAGTCGCTTCGAACAACTGCAGCAGATGCGCCGCGTTCAAACGCAGCCGGCACAAATTCGTGACCATCGCGCTTGTCCGTCAGTGCAACGAACCCCTCACCCGGCGCGATCGCACGTGTGTCGATGGAAAAGCCCGCGATGGGCACGGCCGGTGTGCCCTCGGCCACCCCACCCGTGGCCCGCACCAACTCCTCCCACGTCCACAATGCTTCGGCCATCCTGTCAGGCGCGCTCCAACGCTTTGCGCAGCTCGTCGTGATCTGAAAAGGCGAGCACCTTATCACCCACGATCTGACCGGTTTCGTGACCTTTTCCAGCCACGACGAGCACATCACCCTCACCCAGCATGGCGACGCCCGCGCCAATGGCTTCGGCGCGGTCGCCAATTTCCTGCGCCCCCCCCGCTGCCGCCATGATCTCGGCGCGGATCGCTTCCGGTTTCTCGCTACGCGGATTGTCGTCAGTGATGATCACCACGTCAGCGTTCGCAATCGCAATTTGACCCATGAGGGGGCGTTTGCCCTTATCGCGGTCTCCACCACAACCCAGTACACAGATAAGTTTTCCCGTCACAAACGGGCGCAACGCGGCAAGCATCGCGGCGAGCGCCTCAGGCTTGTGCGCATAATCGACCGCGGCCAAACCGCCGCGCGTCTCGCCCACAATTTCCAAACGGCCCTTGACGCCCTCCAGGCACTGCAGCGCGGGCAGCACGCGTCCTACAGGCTCCCCCGTCGCAACCGAAAGGCCCGCTGCAACGAGTGCATTGGAGGCTTGGTATTCGCCGAGCAGCGGTAGACGAATATCGAACGAGCGCCCGTCGTTACCCACCGACAACCGCTGCGCGAAGCCTTCGCGCGTCAGTCGCTCCAATTTCAGGTCTTCGCCCTTGCGGCCAACGGTCAGCACCTTGCGGCCATTGTCTTGCGCCGTCTTTATGACTTCCTCGGCACCGGCACCGTCGGCGTTCACAACGACGATCGCGTCCTCCGGCAATAGCTCGGAGAAGAGGCGCAACTTGGCGGAAAAATAATCGTCCATTGTGGGATGATAGTCGAGGTGATCGCGACCCAGATTGGTGAAGGCCGCCGCTTTGAGCGTCACACCATCGAGACGGTATTGATCGAGGCCATGCGAGGACGCCTCAAACGCAACGTGCGTCACGCCATCGTCCGCGAGCTCAGCCAGTGTTTCGTGCAACGTGACCGGGTCGGGCGTCGTCAACGAGCCGTAGATGCCGCCACCCGGCTTCGTCAGACCTATGGTGCCGATTGAGGCGGCCTTGTACCCAAGCGTTGTGAATATCTGGCGCGTAAATTCCGCAACCGACGTCTTCCCGCTCGTCCCGGTCACAGCAACGGCCGTCTCTGGCTGCAGACCACAAAAACGGGCGGCCATAAGAGCCAACTCGCGACGCGGCTCGCGCGTTCGCAGAATTGGAATCGCTTCGATGTCGGGAATGTCAGCGTCCTCGTACGCGAGTACTGCGATGGCGCCTTTAGAGACGGCATCCTCAATGAAACGCGCGCCGTCCACCTTGGCGCCGGCGACTGCGACAAAGACAAAGCCAGGACGAACGAGGCGGCTATCGGCTGTCAAACCGGCGACCCGCACGCCCCCGGCGGCATCGGGGACCGGAAAGGCGGGCCCGAAGAGGGAAGATAGAAGCATGCTGCATCAGTCCGCGTTAAGGGACGCGTCACCGAGCTTCATATTTGGCGAGGCGCGTGGCGTCAAATACCCGGTTGGATTGTGCAGCCGCTGCCTCAGATGTGGGTAGCAGGCCCAAAAGCGGCCCGATGCGCCTGATGATGCGCCCCGCGGTTGGCGCTGCGTTTCTGCCAGCGAACACTTCCCCGCCCGAATCTCCAGTTCCTTTCGGCTCGAACAGCAGCACGTACACCAAATATTTCGGCTTATTCATGGGAAAGGCCGCAAGAAACGAGGAAATCACCGCATCCTTTTTATATCCGCCGGCACCGGGGATCTCCGCTGTGCCGGTCTTGCCGCCAACGGGATAGCCGGCAACGTTTGCGCGCTTGCCGGTGCCCTTCGGGTCGGTGACGTTGCGGCGCATGATCCTTCGAATATCATCACTGGTCGCTGGCTTGATGAGCGGCACCATGTCACGTTCGGCATCTGGCTGGCGCTTGACGAACGTCGGTATCACGCGGTGACCACCGTTGAGGAGCGTCGCCGCAGCAGCCGCGAATTGCAGTGGAGCCACCGCAATTCCGTGACCGTATGACGTCGTGATGATCTCAGACTCTTGCCACTGATCGGGAACTTGCGGAGCGGCGATCGGCCCGATTTCGGTCTTGATAGGATCGAGGAGCCGCAGCCTTTCCAGAAATTCACGCGATCGCTGCGGCCCGGCCTCGAGCGCTAACACCCCAGCACCGACATTCGACGACCGAATAAATATGTCAGCCACAGAAAGCGGCCGGTCTGCGGGATGCAAATCGCGGATGGTGAAGCGGCCTGCGGTGAGCGGCTCGCGCACGTCAACCATCGTGTCAAGAGAGACGACGGCATTGTCGAGCGCCATCGCAACAGTGACCATCTTGAAGACAGACCCAAGCTCGAATGTGCTGTTGGCGACCTTGTCGATGCGTGCGGGATCGAGGCTCATGATCGGCCGTGCCGGATCGACATCGGGAAGAGATGCCGAAGCCAAGACCTCGCCGGTATCGATGTCGAGCACAATGCCGGCCGCCCCGCGCGCGCGAAACCGGTTTATCGCTGTGGCAAGCTCTTCCTCCACTGCGTGTTGCACGCCAATATCGAGCGAAAGGCGCGCGGGTGCGCGCTCGGCCAACGTTGCCCCGTATACGGCTTCAACACCGACAACCTCATCGAGATAACGCTCAAAGCCGGCAACGCCCTTGTTGTCGACGTTGACGTGACCCAGCACATGTCCAGCGAGTGCGCCACCTGGATAGGCACGCCGCAGTTCGCGGCGAAATGCGAGCCCAGGCAGCCCGAGGTTGTGAATACGCTGCGCCGTCTTGGGCGACAGGCCGCGCCGGATCCAAACAAAGCGGCGGTGCGGACTGGAAAGGCTTTTGCGCAGCTCAACCTGATTGAGGTCGGGGAAAATGGACGCCAGCTTTTCGACCACCTCGTCGCGATCGATCACACGTGTTGGGTCGGCGAACAGTGACTGCGCCTCGACGTCGGTCGCAAGCAAGCGGCCGTTTCGATCAACGATATCGGGTCGCGCGAAACTCTCTGCGATGGTGGCGTTGAGCGAAGAAGTAACTTGAAACTGGCTCGACAGCGCGAGACGGACGAGTTGTCCGGCAACCGCCATGAAGGCTACTGCTATGGCCAAGCTAGCAACTAACATGCGCAGCCTGCCGTTCGCCACAGTGTCACCCAACTTGCCCTGAGGCCGCCGCGCAGGCTTGCCTCCCAGGGGTGTGATGGTAATGGCGCGTTCCATGTCACTCGCCCCTTGAGGCGCGCGCGATACGCTGAGCGGTCTCAGAGAACACGTTCGCCATAGCTTCGGCCGGCCCGGCGAACAACTGGCGCTCGGTGGCCGGACGAAGTCCTTGTGCTCGGGCTAAGGGCTCGATGCGTTCTGGCCGGCCAAGATGCGCGCGCTCCGCCTTCAGCACGGCAATGTCGCGGCGCGCTATTTTGATGGCGCGCTCCTTAGCTTGGACACGCCGCTCCAGCTGTCGCGTGTCGTAGTTGATGCCGTAGAGTGCAAATGCGCTCGTGAGCGCGATGGCAAGGGCAGCAAAAATGTACAAACGCATCGGCGGCGGCCCTCCCGCAAGCGGGGTTACTACTGCTCGATCGAGGGCAAGCCCAGCTGCGCCATATCAAGAGGCCATGCGGGGGCTTCCGTGCGGACAGCGGCCCTCAAGCGTGCCGATCTGGCGCGCGGGTTCACCTCGAGTTCTCCTTTAGAAGGAGTTAACGGACCCGGGTTAACAATATGAAAACTTGGTAGTTCTAATTTTATGGATTGCTCCGGCAGGTGGCGCGAACCCCTGACTTTCTTTCCCGAGCGCGCGCTCAAAAAGCGCTTCACAATGCGGTCTTCGAGCGAGTGAAACGTGACCGCCACCAGCCGTCCGCCTGGCTTCAAGCAGCGCTCGGCTGCACTCAGACCTAGCGCCAGCTCGCCAAGCTCATCGTTCACATAGATACGCAGGGCCTGGAAAGTGCGCGTCGCGGGATGGCGGCCGGCGACCTTGCGCCCGCCGAACAAGCATGAGACGACATCGGCCAGTGCGCGTGTCGTTTGTAACGGCGCCTTGGTACGCGCAGCGACAATGGCACGCGCGATCGCACGCGAGCGGCGCTCCTCGCCAAAAATGTAGATGATGCGAGCGAGCGTTTCCTCATCGGTTACGTTGACGACGTCGGCCGCGGAACCCCCTTCCGACGACATACGCATATCGAGTGGACCGTCCGACTGAAACGAGAATCCACGCTCAGGATCATCGAGTTGCATGGAGGAAGCGCCAACGTCGAGTACGACGCCATCGACGAGATCGAAACCTCGTGCTTCGGCGACGGCATCAATCGTACTGAATTGCGCCTCAACAAGGGTCAGGCGATCATCAAATGCCGCGCAGATCGCTTGCGCGTTCTCAATCGCCCTCCGATCGCGCTCGAGCGCCACGACGCGGCAGTCGGCCGCCTCTAGAATCGCACGCGTGTAGCCGCCTGCGCCAAATGTCCCATCGATGTAGATTGCCCCGTCTTTTGGGGACAGGCTTTCCAGGACTTCGGAAAGCAGCACGGGGATGTGGCGCGAACGCTCTGGCTCAGTGGAGGGGATCCCTGGCCACCTGCGCCGCCCAATCATCCCCGTGCTCCTTCATCACCGCCCTCCTCCGAGGAGGCATGGCGGTTCCCCGCGCTGAAAAGCTTCCGAGTATGCTGAACTTTTTCCCGCGCACGCTCGCGCCGTTTGGCGAAGCGGCCCGGCTCCCACATTTGAAACTTGTCGCCAAGGCCGACAAATGTGACCTGGGTTGTGAGACCGGCGTGCGCGCGAAGACTTTCAGGAAGGCCGATGCGGCCGTCCCCATCGAGGCTGAGAACTTGGACGTCGCCGTAGAGCGCGACAGACAGCTCATCTCGCTCATCTGAATAATCCGGCAGGCCCGATAGAAGCCCGTCGATCTTTTTTGCAAGTCTCTCGCCGCCTGCATCGAGCGCCGGAGCATCGAGAGAAGGGTAACAGTAGACCCCTCCGACGCTTCCATGCGCATAACCGTCGCGCTCGAGCACGGCGCGAAATGGTGCCGGAATCGAAACCCGACCCTTGGCGTCGATCTTGTTTGTGAATGTCGAGACAAATCGGTTCATCCCCTATTCGAAGCCTCGTCAACAACTCCAAAACCAAACGCTGAAAAACTAATTGCCCTCGCACCGGCAGGCCGTGGCGGTCGCTCGTTACCTCGAGCCCTCTCTTCGAGGCCGGCGCCCGGCCACGGAACCCTGCCCGGTGCGGCTGGGCCAATATGGGATGCCATGGGAAAAGCTGGTCGTCAATGGTTTATTAACTCAAATCTGTGGGCTAAAACGCCGATTTGGCGCCGCAGTGGGCGCTGGCGATCCCGAACCAGCACGCACTCATCACCGCCAGGTCCGGTGATGGATCTGCAACGTGGCCCATAGATTCAAGTTGTTGGGGGCGTTATGGCCGGGCAACTATGTTGCCTCGCAGCTAAACAAATAACGGGGCCAGGGACTCGTTGTCTCACAGCTCAATGAGAGACAATGGCGAGGCTTGCGCGAACAACTGTTCTGAGTGCGGTGCTGATTGCGTGCCTCGGCATGCTCTGCGAGCGCGCGTCGGCCCGATTGGCCTATCGAATCGCCGTTTCCGTGCCGGGCCAGCCGCGAACGCTGCTTTACGCTGAGGAGTACGGCGAGGGGCCCACCCTTGTGTTGCTGCATGGCCTTGGTGCGTCGACCTTTACCTGGCGCCACGTCCTGCCGGAGCTCGCACGCGACCATCGTGTCATCGCAGTGGACCTCAAAGGCTTCGGGCGCTCCGACAAACCTTTGGACCAGCGCTATTCAGCAGCAGATCAGGCCGCCCTCGTCGCGGCCTTCATTCGCAAGCGCGCGCTTTTCGACATTACGCTCATTGGGCACTCGTTCGGCGGAACGGTAGCCTTGTTGACTGCGCTAAAGCTCGATCACGGGCCGAACCGCATCGATCGCCTCGTCATCATCGATGCCCCAGCGCTCAGGCAAGACTTCCCAGGTGTTGCCAAACTCATCCGCACGCCCGGCCTACCTTACGCAGTTATGTCCACGGCGACGCCAGAATTGATCGCACGGCTTCTTCTTGGATACGTTCGCGCGCCCGGCCGGGACGCCTCCGAAGCCGACATCCAAGGTTACGCGAAGCCCTTTTATGACGTTGGCAGCCGCCACGCCTTCGTTGCGACAGCCCAGGCGATCCTCGATGCCAACAAACGCCGGATGGGCGCGCACTATCGCACAATCCAACTGCCGACGCTGCTCGTATGGTGCCGTCGCGATCGCATCGTACCACTCGCGACGGGCCGCCGGCTTAAGCGCCTCTTGCCGAACGCTGAATTTGCGGTCCTAAATCGGTGCAATCATCTTCCCCAAGACGAGGTGCCCAAAGCGCTCCTCACCAAGCTGCAATCTTTCCTGGAATTCTGAGTTAAGTTACGGCAAGTGACTGGATAGGGAGGAAGGCTCCATGGCTGACGTGCGCGCCATGTGCGCCATTGGCCAGCGCGGCCAACTTGGCCTCGGCGGCCAAATGCCTTGGGAGGGCGCAACGGGCCCCGAGTACAAGGCCGACGTTGCGCGCTTCTGGAAAGCCACTCGCGGCCACGTCCTGCTCGCGGGCCCGCTCACCTATCACTCGATCCCAGAGTTTGCTCACGCAGAGCGCACGATTGTAGAATTGCGCTCTCATATGGATCCGCACGAAACGATCGCGCGGTTTGGCGACCAAGTCATCTTCATTGGCGGTGGGCCGCCCGTGTGGGATGTTTACGCACCCCTCATTCAGCACTGGGATATCACGCGGCTACCCTACGACGGCGATGCCGACCGTTGGTTTAATCCCGCTTGGGTCATCTCCGCAAAGAGTGCGTAAGTGCGTGCGCTGGTGCCCTACCAGCCCGCGCGATAACGGTGACGCGGGTAACCGCGGGGATAGTAGGTACCGGCAGGCCCATAGATGTAGCTCCCCCGCGGATAATAACGCCCGAAGACGCGGCGCGGGGGCGGATAATATCTTACTGGCGGGGGAACCACGACAACGACCGGCAGCGGTGTATTTTGACGCGCATAGAGCGGCGCGTAATCGCGATACCAGCGATAGGAGTGACTCCATCCAACCGGCGGTACGAGGCCCCGGCTGTAGCCACCTCTTGAATTCGAGTAGAGTGAGCCGCCCGCAAACGCGGTACTAGAGCCGAAGTGCAACGTCGCCAATGCTGACGCCGCGCAGACAAACGCTAAGAAAGCTGTACGCATACCAATCTCCACCAAGCCCTACCGTCGCAGAGTAGCCACCAAGGCTTACAAGCCAATTTAACCTTGCGGCCAAAATTGCGGTCATTGGTATCATACTTAATCAACCGTTCACGCGCGACCCGGATCGCGACACCGCGTCATCTCGAAGACATGCTGCGTGTCATGGCGAAGCCATGCTGCGCATGAACGGCGCCCGGACCCACGCAAGTGTCCGCTTTACCCCCGAAAGCGGACATTCTCCGCGGCGGCATCAATGTCCCCTAAGTGCCAATAGCGGACATTCCGCGCCTCGT
>JAAERO010000042.1 GCA_024230315.1 Hyphomicrobium sp. | reverse complement strand
GATCACCCTTCTTCGACAGCAGCTCAAGCCGCCTGTCGGAATCGAAAAACCCAATCTGCGCCATCGTGCCCCGCCCGAATCAATCTGTCAGGCATCAGACTCGCATAAATCGGAGTATGGGTTATTTTTCGAGGTGCCCTATAGACGTAGCGGCGATGGTTGCGGCCGCCCCGCCAATGACGTCTCGGAGCGTGACGAGTGATGTGATGGCCGCGGTGGCCTCCGCGCCAGCCCTCGGCGTTGGCAGCGGCGCAAACGGGCCCATGGAGGCGGCGGCGAGCGCCACAGCGACGGTCATTGAGGTCAATGCGCGCGAAACGGTCATTTGTCTGAGGTCTCCTTGCCCGGTGTATGTTCCGTTGATGAGGCCATCGAACACGGTCACGGCTGAACCCGTTCTGAAGGGGGCTTGCAGTATTTGTTCATGTTTGCGGGTTGCGACATTCGTGGGCCGGCCCAGGCTGTCGCAAATGCGTCATTCCGGCAGCAAGGTCCCCGTTGTAGCTCCACGCCGCGCATGATAGAGAACCGGCGGACTTCTAAAGGGGGCACCAGGCTTTGCACGCTTAAGGCATCCCTTTGCCCCACCTATTTCCTTGCAAGCAGGCCTAGCCCTTGGGCGCAAGGTGCTGCCCAGTCGCCCGCAAGGCGTGCAATGACTGCCGACGAGAGCGTTTGAAGTGGCAACGGACGATGCAATGACAGGCGGAGTTGCGGGGCGTTATGCCTCCGCTCTTTTCGAGCTGGCGCTAGAGCGCAACCAGCTCGACCAGGTGGACCAGGATCTTGGCAAGTTTCATGCGTTGCTCGACGGCAGCGAGGATTTGAGCCGGCTGGTCAGGAGCCCGGCATTCTCGGCCGAGGAGCAAGAGCGCGCGTTGGGTGCGGTGATGGATTGGGCCGCGGTTGGTGCCACAACCAGTAACTTTTTGAAGGTGGTCGCCCGCAATCGCCGTCTGTTCGCCGCCAAAGACATGGTCAAAACATATCGCTCTATGCTCGCCAGCCATCGCGGCGAGGTTGTTGCAGAAGTGAAGTCTGCGGTCGAGCTCAGCGACAGTCAGCTTGCTGCGCTCACCGACAAGCTGAAAGCTTCGTTTGGCAAAGACGTGCGACTGGACGTGCAAGTCGAGCCCTCGCTGTTGGGCGGACTCGTGGTCAAGATCGGCAGCCGCCTGATCGATTCGTCGTTGCGAACGAAGCTCACGAACTTGAAGGTCGTCCTCAAGGGCGCGGGCTAGATAGCCAGTGATGGCCGTGGGTTTAGCCCGCGGCCGTTTTAATGAAGGTAGGGCGACGCGTCGCCAACGCGCTGTTCAAGGAAGCGTTGATAGGGAAGAGGCAAGTAATGGAAATTCGGGCCGCAGAGATCTCCTCCATCCTGAAGGATCAGATCAAGAATTTCGGCAAAGAGGCTGAGGTCTCCGAAATTGGCCAGGTGCTGTCGGTTGGCGACGGCATCGCGCGCATTTATGGTCTCGACAACGTACAAGCCGGCGAAATGGTCGAGTTCCCAGGCGGCATTCGCGGTATGGCGCTGAACTTGGAGGCGGACAACGTCGGCGTCGTGATCTTTGGCGATGACCGGACGATCAAGGAAGGCGACACGGTCAAACGCACGGGAGCGATCGTCGAGGTGCCGGTCGGCAAGGCGCTTTTGGGCCGCGTCGTGGACGCGCTGGGTAACCCTATCGATGGCAAAGGCCCAATCGAGGCCGAAGAGCGAAAGCGCGTCGACGTCAAGGCGCCAGGCATCCTGCCGCGCAAATCGGTACACGAGCCGATGGCATCGGGCCTCAAGGCCGTCGACTCACTGATCCCGATCGGCCGCGGTCAGCGAGAGCTCATCATCGGCGATCGCCAGACAGGTAAAACCGCGATCATCCTCGACACGATCCTGAACCAGAAGGCGATCAACGCTGGTGGCGACGAGAAGGCAAAGCTCTACTGCATCTACGTTGCTATCGGCCAAAAGCGCTCAACAGTTGCGCAATTCGTTAAGGTTCTGGAGGAGCACGGCGCGCTCGAATACTCGATCATCGTGGCGGCCACGGCCTCAGAGCCGGCGCCGCTGCAGTATTTGGCTCCGTTTGCCGGCTGCACCATGGGGGAATACTTCCGCGACAACGGTATGCACGCGGTGATCGCCTACGACGACCTTTCAAAGCAGGCGGTGGCCTATCGCCAGATGTCGCTGCTGCTGCGCCGCCCACCCGGCCGCGAAGCCTACCCGGGCGACGTATTCTATCTCCACTCTCGGTTGCTTGAGCGGGCCGCTAAGCTCAATGAAGAACACGGCAGCGGGTCACTTACCGCGCTGCCCGTCATTGAGACGCAGGCTAACGACGTGTCCGCCTATATTCCCACGAACGTCATCTCGATCACTGACGGCCAGATCTTCCTCGAGACCGATCTTTTCTATCAGGGCATCCGCCCTGCCGTGAACGTCGGTCTTTCGGTGTCGCGCGTCGGCTCCGCGGCGCAAACCAAGGCTATGAAGCAGGTGGCCGGCAAGATCAAAGGCGAGCTGGCGCAGTACCGCGAAATGGCGTCCTTTGCGCAGTTCGGATCCGACCTCGACGCTACCACCCAGAAGATGCTCGCGCGCGGTGCGCGCCTGACTGAGCTCTTGAAACAGCCGCAGTTCTCTCCGCTGAAGATGGAAGAACAGGTTTGCGTGATCTTTTCGGGTACGCGCGGTTACCTCGATCCCATCCCCGTGACGGCGGTGAACAAGTTCGAGGAAGATCTCTTGCGCATGCTTCGCGACCAGGGACAGGAAATTCTCAAAGCGATCCGCACCGAAAAGGTATTGTCGGATGAGACAGAGAAAAAGCTCGTGGCCTTCCTCGACAAGTTCGGCAAGGGCTTCACCGCGTAAGGTGCGCACCAGCAAGAAGTAAGGAAACGGCGGCCCTATGCTGAGTTTAAAGGACCTCAGAAATCGCATCTCGTCGGTGAAGGCGACGCGCAAGATCACCAAAGCGATGCAGATGGTGGCGGCAGCGAAGTTGCGCCGCGCCCAGGAGTCCGCAACCGCCGCGCGTCCCTATGCTGAGCGCATGGATCACTTGATGGTGAGCCTAGGCCGTCGCATTCCCGACAAGCGGGGCGTCTCACCGCTGCTTGTGGGCACCGGAAAGGACGACGTCCACCTCCTCGTCGTCATGACGGGCGAGCGCGGACTTGCTGGCGGGTTCAACGCCAACATTTCTAAGCTTGCCCGCAACAATGCGCAGCAGCTGCTCTCGCAAGGAAAGACGGTCAAATTCCTGATGGTTGGCCGCAAGGGTGCGGAGGCCTTGCGCAGGGACTTTGAGGACCGCTACGTCGATCGTGTGGACTTACGCGGTGTGCGCCAACTGACCTTCGCTCATGCCGATGATATCGCCGGTAAGATTTTTGCCCTGTTCGAGGCGGGCGAATTTGACGTGGCGACGATCTACTTTTCCCGGTTCAAGTCGGTCATATCGCAGATACCGACGGCGCTGCAGCTCATCCCGGCGAAGATCCCCGAGGATACCGATGCTGACAAGTCTGCTGGCCCAGAGGCTGTTCACGAGTACGAGCCGAGCGACGAAGAGGTGCTCGGCTATCTTATCAATCTCAATGTCTCAACGCAGATCTTTCGCGGGCTTCTGGAGAACGCCGCGTCGTTCTATGGCGCACAAATGAGCGCAATGGACTCCGCGACGCGCAATGCCGGCGAGATGATCGACAAGCTGACGCTCCAGTACAATCGCCAGCGTCAGGCCAACATCACCAAAGAGCTCATTGAAATCATTTCGGGCGCCGAGGCGCTTTGATCACCACGACTTAAGGGTACAAGGAACGCAAGATGGCAAACAATGTGGGTCGTATTCGCCAGGTAACGGGCGCCGTTGTTGACGTGCAGTTCGACGATCAATTGCCTGAGATCTTGAGCGCTCTGGAGACCCAGAACCACGGCGTGCGCCTTGTGCTCGAGGTGGCGCAGCACCTTGGTGAAAACACCGTGCGCACCATCGCCATGGATTCCACCGAAGGTCTCGTGCGCGGCCAGGATGTGAACGACACAGGTGGGCCGATCTCGGTGCCCGTGGGCGAAGGAACGCTTGGGCGCATCATGAACGTTATCGGCGCGCCGGTGGACGAGGCCGGTCCCATTAAGGCCGATACCAGACGCCCCATTCACCAGCCTGCGCCCTCCTTCGAGGATCAGGCGACGGAGGCGGAGATCCTGATCACCGGCATCAAGGTGGTCGACCTTCTGGCGCCCTACGCCAAGGGCGGCAAGGTCGGGCTCTTCGGCGGCGCCGGCGTGGGCAAGACGGTGCTGATCATGGAGCTGATCAACAACATCGCTAAGGCCCACGGCGGTTATTCGGTGTTTGCCGGTGTCGGCGAGCGCACGCGCGAGGGCAACGACCTCTATCACGAGATGATCGAGTCGAACGTCAACGTCGACCCGAGAAAAAACAACGGCAGCGCGGCTGGCTCGAAATGCGCCCTTATCTACGGTCAGATGAACGAGCCGCCCGGCGCGCGCGCGCGCGTAGGGTTGAGCGGCCTAACGGTTGCCGAGTATTTCCGCGACCAGGGCCAGGACGTGCTGTTCTTCGTGGACAACATCTTCCGCTTCACGCAGGCGGGCTCGGAGGTGTCGGCGCTGCTGGGCCGTATCCCTTCCGCCGTTGGCTATCAGCCGACACTGTCGACCGACATGGGCGCTCTTCAAGAGCGTATCACCACGACGCAGAAGGGCTCGATCACGTCGGTGCAGGCGATCTACGTGCCGGCCGACGACTTGACCGATCCCGCGCCTGCCACCTCGTTTGCGCATCTCGACGCCACGACGGTGCTCTCTCGCGCCATCGCCGAAAAGGGCATCTACCCTGCGGTTGACCCGCTCGATTCGACCTCGCGCATGCTCGATCCGCGCATTGTTGGCGAGGAACACTATGCGGTCGCGCGTAGGGTCCAGCAGATCCTGCAAAAGTACAAGGCGCTGCAAGACATCATCGCCATTCTCGGCATGGACGAGCTTTCCGAAGACGATAAGGTGGCCGTGTCGCGAGCCCGCAAGATCGAGCGCTTCCTTTCGCAGCCGTTCCACGTTGCGGAAGTGTTCACGGGCACGCCTGGAACGCTCGTTGGACTGACCGACACCATCAAAGCTTTCCAAGGTTTGTGCGATGGTGAGTTCGATCACTTGCCCGAGCAGGCATTCTACATGGTCGGCACGATCGAAGAGGCAATGGCAAAGGCCGAGAAGCTTGCCGAGGCGGCCTAGGTAGCGGGCTCCGCGGCAGCCGCGAAAGGATACACCTATATGATTGGGGACGATGCTAACCAGGAAACTCCCGACACCAATGGCTTCGGCACGTGTTGCGAAGATTTGGAAGAGGTTATGAGCGGCGCGGAATTCGAACCGCTCATTACCGTTGGCTCCGACGGTATTCTGTTCATGTCGGTTGGTCAGATCGAGTTAGAGGATGACGAACCCGGCTTGGTGGATCATCCAGTGTTCTACTGCCCCTTCTGCGGGCAGGAGCTACAGACAGTTGACGAGGTTCGCGCCAAGAGCGGCGAGAACAATGGCGCCGACAACGGGGCATAAGAGGCAATGGCAGGCACGTTTCAGTTCGAACTGGTAACGCCGGAGCGCTTGCTGCTGGCGGGTGAGGCCGAGCAAGTGGTGGTCCCAGGTGTTGAGGGCGACTTTGCTGTGCTATCAGGCCACGCGCCGGTTATCTCTACACTGCGGGCCGGCATTCTCGAGGTCACGATGACAGATGCCAAGAGGCGCGTATTCGTGAAGAAGGGTATCGCCGAGGCCGACTCAGAGAGGCTTACGATCCTGGTGCAAACAGCCATCGACGTCGACGAATTCGATTCCCAGCGTATCGCCGACGAGCTGAAAGCGGCCGAGGCTGAGCTTGCCGAGGCGCCGGATGACCAGTCAAAGCTGCTGGCTGAGACGCTCGTCGACCAGCTCAAGCGCCTCCAAGCGAAGGCCGCCTAAGGCCGCTCCCCCCCCCGCAATCTTCTTACTCTGGTAGGTAAACAGCGGCCGTGCCGCGGTTACGCGTGAACAAGCTGCCGGTTGGCAAAGCTTGCAAACTGCTCAACCTAATCGGCAGATGGCGTTATCGATCCAACGGGGCAGGGCGGGTATGCGTGGCAAACGCCTCCACTACTTGCTGGTAGACGGGCCGTTTGAACGGAACAACCAGGTCGACGACATCGGATAGGCGTACCCAGCGCCAGGCGTCGAACTCGGCCTTATGGGGGCGCGCAGGCGTGATATTGATTTCCGTGTCCGGGCCGAAGAACCGTGCCGCATACCATTTCTGTTCTTGGCCTCGGTACTTTCCCTTCCAGGCCTTGCCCACCAATTCCGGCGGTAGATCGTAGCGGAGCCAGTTGGCAGACTCGCCAATGATTCGCGCACTTGTGATGCTGGTCTCTTCGGCGAGTTCGCGCATGGCTGCCTTGCTCGGATCCTCGCCTTTGTCGATACCGCCTTGGGGCATTTGCCACCACGAGCCACGCCCTTCCGCATCGCTTGGCGCATCGACCCTGCGGCCAACCCAAACATACCCATCGATGTTGAAAAGCGCGATGCCCACGCACTGCCGGTAGCCGAGTTGGCTGGGGTCTACGTTTTGGCGGATCACTTGAAGGGCTCCTGATCGCATGAAAGAGGTAACGATCGCCTCTCGAGGAACGATACCATCTGCAAAAAGAAAGGGCGCCCGTTGCGGCGCCCGTTCAGTTTCCTCGAGGCTAGAGATGAAAGGCGGGTCGGGCGCTACTAGGCGGCCGACCCTGACGCTAACCCTCAGTTCTTTACCTTGTCGTTTGTCTCGATTCCCAACGCCTTCTCCTGCGGGTCGATGGAGTTGCCCGCGGTCTTTGCGTCTGTTGCGGTTCCGCGCAGGAATGACAGCGCATATTGGAGCTGTGTATCTTTTTCCGGCTCTTCGGGAATGGGGTAGGCCGAAGAGCCTGACCTCTCCTTCACCTCTTTACCGTTCTTGTCCTTCTCTTTGTTTTTGAGGTGGCCACGCAGGCTGGCCTCGCCGCGCGGCTTTGCGGCCGCCGCACGCTTCTTTAGCTCTTCGGGCAGCTCTTGTTCGATCAAGATGTCCGGGTCGATCCCCTTGGCCTGGATCGAGCGATTTGACGGCGTGTAGTAGCGGGCTGTCGTGAGCCGGATTGCGCCATTCGCTCCGAGCGGAATGATTGTCTGGACCGAGCCCTTGCCGAACGTGCGGGTGCCGATGACGGTGGCACGCTTGTGATCTTGCAGTGCGCCGGCGACGATTTCGGAGGCTGAGGCGGAGCCTCCGTTTATGAGTACGACCACCTTCTTTCCATCGGCAATGTCGCCTACACGGGCCTGTGCTCTCTGGGTTTCCTCGTTATTACGGCCCTTTGTGATCACGACCGCGCCGCGCTCCAAGAAGTCGTCGGACACCGCGATCGCCTGATCCAGTAGCCCGCCTGGATTGTTGCGAAGGTCGATGATGTAGCCCTTGATGTTCTTGCCTATGGACTTCTTCAGTTTCGCTATGGCCTTAACGAGGTTGGCATGTGTCTGCTCGTTGAAGGCCGTGACCCTGACGTAGCCGACATCATCTTCCTCGCGGTACTTGATCGCGTTGATGCGAATGATGTCGCGTACGACCTTGACATCGAAGGCGTTCTCGACGCCCTTGCGCACGATCGTCAGCGTGATCGGCGTGTTGACCGGTCCACGCATCTTTTCGACCGCCTGATTGAGCGTCAGTCCAATAATCTGCTCGTCGTCGAGATGAGTGATGAGGTCGTTGGCTTGCAGGCCCGCCTTGTCAGCCGGCGTGTCATCGATTGGGGTGACGACCTTGATGACGCCGTTCTCCATCGTGACCTCAATGCCTAGGCCGCCAAATTCGCCGCGGGTCTGGGCCTGCATGTAGCGGTAGTGCTTGGGGCTCAGGTAGGATGAGTGCGGATCCAATGCGGACAGCATGCCGTTGATCGCGGATTCGATCAGCTTGGTATCGTCCGGCTTTTCGACGTAGTTAGAACGAACGCGCTCAAGGACATCTCCGAACAGGTCGAGCTGGCGATAAAGCTCAGAGTTGTTCGAAGTTGCTGAGTACGTACTCGTCACGTTGAGCAGCGTCGTTGCGCCGGCAACGCCGGCCATCAGTAGAAACGTCCAAAACGCGAATTCCGTCTTCCGCATCATCCTTGCACCTTCTGATGACCTGCAACCCACCACGGATTGGGGTCGATGGGCCGTCCATCCTTACGAAATTCGACGTACAGGACGGGCGCGCTATTGGGCGCAGCAGCCTTCGCCTGCTGTGGCCATCCGCTCATCGTGCCAACGGGCTCTGCCGCAAGAACAAATTGGCCCGGTTGCACGTCGATCTGCGATAAGCCCGCAAGCAGTACATGATAGCCGCCGCCGGCGTTTATGATCAAGAGTTGCCCATAGCTTCTAAATTCACCAGCGTAAACGATCCATCCATCACAAGGTGACGTTACTTGGGCGCCATTGCGAGTTTCGAGTACAAGTCCTTTAGATTTGCCACCATATTGCGTTTTTTCCCCAAAAGTGAGGACTTGGCGGCCCTGCGCCGGCATCGGTAGGCGCGATTTGGTCTTGGCAAAGGGTAGGGCAGGCTTGATTCGCCCCGGGCTGCCGGGCATTAGCGTGGCGCCTGGGGCCAGCTCCACGTAGTTCGGCGAAGTGGACGGCGGCGAAAGGGCAGCAATTTTCTTGCTCTCGTCTTGCTTTGCCGAATCGGCGGTACTTGTGGGGCCCGCGCCAGGCGTCGCCGCTGCTGGCAACCCTTGAGCCGCCTCGGCCTGCGCCTGGCGCTTCGTTTCTGCATCGTAGGCGCCAAGACCGGTGTTCGCCTGCACGGCCTTGTCGAGCTGCGCAATCAGCTCATTGAGATCGGTGACGCTATCGGAAATTTCAGCAGCGGCGAGCCGCATGCGTTTGAGCTCGGACTGACGCTCGTCGAGCGATACCTTCTTGGTTTCGAGCAGCCCAGACAAACGCGTGCGCGCGCCCGTCAAACGCGTCATCTCAGCTTTGAGCCGCTGACTTTGATCTCGAATTTCCGTCATCACACGGACCAGTTCCGTGAGACGGCCGGCAAGCGCCAGGGCTTGGCCTCGCATTTCCGGAAAGGCGGCCGCAAGCATCATCGCACTGCGAACCATCTTGAGCGCGTCCTCTCGCTGTGTGATCAACACCGGCGGGGGATTCCGGCCCATGCGCTGCAGCGCGGCCAAGAGCTTGGCAATCTGTCCGTGACGCTGATTGAGCGAGCCGAGAAGAAGCTTCTCCTGCTCCTCCAGGCCGCCCAGTCGATCTTCCATCGCGGTGAGCTTGGCTTCGCTCGTCTTTATGAGGGCCGCTGTTTCCACGAGCCGCACGTTGAGGCGCTCGCGTTCGGCCTTGAGGCCGGACACGTCCGTCTCGAGCGAAGTTGTACGCTTTTGCGCTCTCTCAAGCTCGATGCGGCGACTTTGGAGGTCTTTCTTTGCTTTCTCGCTCGTGGCCGGCGCTTGCGCAATCGCGCTGCGGCCGAGCGGGAGCACCACGACAAGCATCAAGCCAGCGATCATGCCTGCGATATGGAGCAGCATTCGCGTTTCGAAACTTGCCGGATTCAATGTCGCGATTCCCCGAAAGCATGGAATGGTTCTGTCTCCGCAGGTAAAGTGATTCTTTGGGAGACCTCACGCCACCAGAGGTGAGAATTAAGGCAATTATTGTGCCTTACCGCTTGCCAATCCGTTGTGATCGCGCGCATTTGTAGACGGCGGCGCAATACTGGGCCAGTGGAGCGGCGGCTTATTGCAGCTGCGTGGCGGTTTAAAAGCCGGCCACTGGCTAGGCTGATCTTTTCCGAATCGGGAGGGGTTAGCGGGGATGTATACCGTGGAGACGTATGCGG
>JAAERO010000041.1 GCA_024230315.1 Hyphomicrobium sp. | reverse complement strand
TGGCGACAATGGCTACACGTGGTCTGAGAATGGGCCAAACCGTATCCCGTTCATCCACGATCTGTTCGGTTGGAGCTATTCGTCTGGAGCATGGCCGGATTGGTCGTGGTTATAGTCTCTACATCGTCCTGAGAGACGGCCAAGACCTCATCCACCTCATCGAGCGCATCAGGAGCAGATATGGCAGATAGGGATTACCGCGCCCCAGGTTGAAAATCAGCTGGGGAGAGGGCTGGGGGTACGAGAAAACTTAGACGCCTTCTGTTCTTCTGTTCTAGCATTCTTGCGTCCGTCGCGTCCGCAATGTCATGTTGCCAGGTTCATATCGGCAAGTCATCGTGGATTGTTGATGATGTAGAACGGCGAACAACAGCGGGTAAGGAGGGACACACAAGACGCAGCCCGCACGCCATGGCCGAAGTGCACGCTCGTTTTCTGTGACGCTCAAAGCACACCTGCCATGAAAGAACGCCCTTGTCTTGAGAGCCGCATAACGGGGAGCTCATGGCAAACGCACGCGCCCCCCCCGATAAACACGCATAAAAACAGGGCGCTTTTTCCTGAGCATCGAGGACGCCTTCAATATCCCATAACGAATCATTCCAACAGTTGCCATTTTATCACAGACCCGAATCTCTGAGCCGTGCTTAATATAACTATAAGGGATATGCAAGCAATTGGCCTGAAGAGATATGTGCGTTCCTCGGCGTGTTGACGAGATCTCTTTGGGGGGGAGTTTCGGTGCCTAGGGAACCTCTGATCAACTCCCGTGAACCCGAGATGATCTCCAAGAGAACCTTGATTTCAATGCAAAAACGTCTTCCGTAGGCTCCGAATTCGCAGTTGCTCAGAGGTTCCCTAGGATGCTTGTTACGACGTTGGCCCACAAACACTGTCGGATTGTTCGTGTCTTGCGAACTCTGAGGGTGCCGCTTGCTTTCAGCTTTATGGGCTTGGGACTTCTTGCCGGTGTCCCGTCGGCTCAGGCTGCTTGCCCTGGTACCATCGCTAGCGGCGAGACTGAAACCTCGACGCAGGCTCTCACCGATGGCCAAAACTGCACCATCGAAGAAGGCGGCGCCATCGAGACCTTTGGTAAAGGGGCCATCGATGCCGGCGACAACACAACGATCACCAACGACGGTAATATCAGTGCCGAAATGTTGAGCGCTGGCGACGTGAACGCCATTAGTGCCGTGGCCAACACAACGGTCGAGAACAGCGGCGCCATCAGCGCAACGGTCAATGGCGATGGCAACGCGGTTGGCATCCGCAGCAGCGGCGACGTAAATGTCAGCGGTGGGGGGGACATCAACGCCACGACCTCAGGCAATGGCGGGGCGTATGGCATCCTCAACGTCAGAGGAGATGCTACTACTACGGTCTATAATACCTCCATCAGTGCCACGGTCTCAGGCAATGGCGACGCGGCTGGCGTCTACACCGACGACGGCGGTGTTGCGATAGTTTACAACTCCACCATCAAGGCCACGGTCTCGGGCGATGGCAACGCGTATGGCATCCTCAGCAGCGGCAGCGCTTCTTGGGTTAATAACAGTACGAGCCTCATTGCCACTGTCTCAGGAGATGGCCAGGCTTATGGCTTCCTGGGCAATGGCACCGTCATCAATTCCGGCCTGATCCAGGCAACTGTTGGCGTCGGCGATGAAGCATGGGCCATTTATTTTGAGGATGGCGCTCCCAACGCGCTGACCTTAGACCCGGGCTCGCGGATCATCGGGCGCATTCGTCTTGGAGATGGCCCTGATACCATTACGTTTCAGAACCGGGTCAGTACGGTGTTGACCTTTGATGATGACAACGGCGGTTTGCCCGAAGAGATTCATACCAACGGTCTGCCCTATGTCGTGAGTGGCACCACCGTCGCCGTGCTTGATCCAAGTGCGTTCAATCAGCATGACGAAATGCTTTCCGATTTGACCAGCGGCATCTTCAATTCTGTGCACGCGCGCTTGGCGGGGAGCACCGCTCCGGTCGTTGTGCCCCAGGCCGTTGGCAAAGGCTTTGTCGAACCTATTATCCGCAACGATACGGCCGTGTGGGCGCAGGCCTTCGGCGGCTGGCGCAACCAGGACAACACCGGCCCGATCAATGGTGCTGATCATAACCTTGTGGGCGGGATTGCCGGCGTTGATGGCCTGATCTCACCGACGACGCGCATCGGGGCCTTTGGTGGGCTTGCGCGCGATGAGGTGAGTGTGCACTACAACAGCCAAGACATCGATGCCGACAGCTACTTCGGTGGTGTTTATGCCAGCTTTAAGAATACCGGCTGGTTTGCCGACATGATCTTGACCGCGGGACAAACCGATCACGATAGCAAGCGCCGGGTGATGTACAATCTTTCTGACACCGGCATGCAGACTGGTCGGGCCAATTACGACGGCACGTTCATTTCGCCAGAAGTGGCTGTGGGGACGCGCCTTCCAGCTGGGACGTTTGCCATCGAACCGAGCCTGCGCGTGCGCTATGCGCACATGTCTCTGGATGGCTATTCGGAAACCGGTGCTGTGGATGGTCTTTCCGTGAGAAGCCGGGATATTTCACTGTGGCAGGGTCGTGCTCAGATCGCGTTCCCATGGGAGGCGCCTCACCCGGGTGGCGTTACCAAATTTGCCCCGCGCCTTGGCATCGAGGGCTGGACCTCGGACAATGGCAATGTCTCAGCGGTGTTACTGGGTGAGGCGATCTCGTTCAATCCGGGCGGAGAAGATGACGAGGTCACCGGCTTTGTGGGCGCCACCGGGTCTATCGATATGACCAGCGGTCTGTCCGCGCTGATCGATGGCGAAGTCCACGTTGATGATGATGGCTATGCCCGTGCCGAAGCCCGCGCCGGCATCACGATCAACTTCTAAAGAACAGATAGAGCAATCAAGGTGACAGCGTCCTCGATGCTCAGGAGAGAACGCCCTAGTTTTTATGCGTGTTTATCGGGGGGGGGCGCGCGTTTGCCATGAGCGCGAACTACCACGCAGCTCTCACGCCTGAGCAATCTTTCATGGCAGGTGTGCTTTGAGCGTCACAGAAAAAGAGCGCGCACTTCGGCCATG
>JAAERO010000040.1 GCA_024230315.1 Hyphomicrobium sp. | reverse complement strand
AGCTTGAGACGGCGGTCGAATTTGAGCCGGGACGCATCGGATTTTGCTTCACCCGTTGGGTGCACCATTATGACCCCGCATCTATTCGCCTAAGATGCTGATGATAATATCTGAATCGGTAAGTTGGGCCTCTCTCTAACCGACTTATCTGGGCAATGCGTGGTAAGAGCTAAGAGCGGAGAAAAAAGCGTGTCGAGGGCCGCGTCGCCAATGCGGAAACGGCCCACTCGAGCAGATCCAGCGCCCGGTCGAAGAGCGGATCGTCGCGCCTGTCCTCAACAACGGTGCAGGCATGCGCCGCTGTCGTTTCCAATCGCACAGTGATGTTGACTCGCGCGCCTATGACCGTGCGCGTGACCTGCCAAGGCTGTTGCCGCTCTGGCCCCTGGAGATCGTGACCTCAAAAGATGCAGATCACGCGGGCCTTCTCGCCCGTTTGCGTAAGGCGCTTCGCGCGGAACGACAGCGGGGCGCAAACGGTCATTGGACGTATGATCTTGCTGGGCACGCACAGCTCCTGCGCGCCTACCGTGCAGAGGCGACGGCGTACCTTCGCGCCACCGCCCGATGCAGACGGCGCGCTTATGAGGATAAGCCCATAAGTAAAGAACGTACCGGCCTCACATCGCCTTAGAACGCCGTGGTGACCATTCAGCGAGACAATGCGCTAGACGCAAGCTTGCCGTTCACCGTTCCAATGATGGATTGAAATTTAACAGCGCCTATTTCTCGCGACGCGTACCCAGTCCCATCTTCTTGGCAAGATCAGAGCGTGCGCGGGCGTAGTTGGGCGCTACCATAGGATAGTCGTGGGACAGACCCCACTTCTCGCGGTACTCTTCCGGGGACAGATTGTAGTGCGTACGCAGGTGACGCTTCAATGACTTGAACTTCTTCCCGTCTTCTAAGCAAATTATGTAGTCGGGCATTACAGACTTCTTCACCGGCACTTTCGGCTTCTGCTCTTCACGCTCTGGCTGCACGATTGAGCCCGTCGCACGACTCAAAGCCGCGTGCGTTTCGCTGATCAGATGCGGCAGGTCCGTTGCCACAACGGCGTTGTTGCTGACGTAGGCTGAAACGATCTTGGTGGTGAGCTCAACAAGTTCTGGCGGCGTGTGATTTTCCATTCCAGCTTCCCTTCCCAGAAAGTGCAATGCTTCAACAGCAAGACGGCGTACCAACAAGACAAATCAAACCTTGATGCCTTTCAGCAATCCGCCCGCATAGACTTGACGGGTTGTGTATCACGACCCATGAGGCGCCAGAAAATACACGCGTGGGAACTTCTGTCGCACCAGCTGATAGTAATGTCAACAAAAACGCTACTGTCTAAACTTGTGTCTAAACTTGGGATATACAATCAAACCGGCAAGTCAACTCATTGCTCACTGGGTGATCAGGTCTCCGTACTCGGATGTTTCAGGAAGCACCCTGGCGTAGCTGCCTTCGCAAAATGTTCATGAATACTCGTGGCTGGCATAAAACGTTCTTGCTGCCGTCGCCGAAACGAACTTCACTATTCTTCCTGAAAAAGGCCGACCAAGAAGGAAGAAATGTAGAGGCAGGACAATCCTCTACAGTCGAAGGCTAGCGAAGCAGGCACATGCACCTTCGGACAACTTCCGACAAAGTTGACAACACCAGCCCAGAACAATTTTATGGGCCAGCCGACGAGTGCTTGTCGGCATGCGCAGGAAAATCCGGCCGCAACTGTCCAAACCCATACTATGGCGCGATTTGCCAGACGTCCCGCGTCCCCTACTCGTCCTCTCACGGAGTCATTCATGCACGGTCAAACTAATCGACGGGCGTCCCTCAAGGCGCCGAACGCTGCACGCCAGCCCCATCTTACCCAATGGCACGGCATGGCATTGAGCGACGACTATGCGTGGCTCCGGGCCGAAAACTGGCAAGAGGTGATGCGCGATCCCAGCACGCTAGATGCGGATATCCGCAAATATCTTGAGGCCGAAAATGCCTTCTGTGAACAGCAGCTCGCCGATACGCGCAACCTGCAAGATACGCTCTTCTCGGAGATGAAGGGGCGCCTGAAGGAGGATGACAGCACCGTACCGGCACCCGATGGCCCGTTTGCTTACTATTCGAACTTTGTGTTCGGCGGCCAATACCCCCTCATCGGACGCACACCGCGCGAAGGCGGCTCGCAGAGGGTGCTGCTTGATGGAAACTTGGAGGCCAAAGACAAGCCGTATTGGGATCTGGGGAGTGCCGAGCATAGCCCAAATCACAAGTTGCTCGCCTATGCCAGCGATGAAAAGGGTTCAGAATATTACAAGATCCGTATCCGCGACCTGGAGACCGGCCAAGACCTGCCCGACATCATTCCCGATACCAATGGCGGGCCGGTTTGGGCCAACGACAGCAAGACGCTCTTCTACGTACGCCTCGATGACAATCATCGCCCGCTCAAGGTCTACCGGCACCAGTTAGGAACCCCCGTCGACGAAGATGTTCTGGTCTACGAGGAACACAACATCGGGTTTTATGTCGGGCTATCGCTCGCGCAGTCGTCGAAATTCATTCTCATCGACGCTCACGATCATCAGACGAGCGAAATCTATCTCATCGACGCCGATGCCCCGTTTGAGCCTTTGCGCATCGTCGCTGCGCGCGAGCAGGGGCACCAGTACGACATCGAGCACAACGGGGACGGGCTTTTTATTGTGACCAACTCCGCGGGCGCTGAGGATTTTCGCATTTGCCAGGCGCCCGTTGCCACGCCTGGCGTCGAAAACTGGCGCGAATTGATCCCGCACCGCAATGGTTGCCTGATCCTCGACGCGGTCGTCTATCGCGATCACATGGTGCGGCTTGAACGTGAGGATGGTCTGCCGCGCATTGTCATTCGCCGGCTCGCTGATGGGGCCGAACACCCGATCGCGTTTCCCGAAGAAGCGTATGCGCTCGGTCTCTCAGCCGGTTACGAGTTCGATACGACCACCGTGCGTTTCGTCTACTCTTCGATGACAACGCCAGCCGAAACCTACGACTACGACATGGAAGCGCGCACCCGTACGTTGCGCAAGCGCCAGGAGGTCCCCAGCGGACACAATCCTGAAGACTATGTCACCCGCCGCCTTTATGCGCCCGCAGCCGACGGGGAGACGGTTCCCATCTCGCTTCTCTATCGAAAGGACACACCGCTCGACGGTTCAGCACCGCTTTTTCTCTATGGCTACGGCGCTTACGGGATCTCAATGCCCGCCTCCTTCTCCACCGGACGCTTGTCCCTCGTTGACCGTGGTTTCATCTTCGCCATCGCCCACGTTCGCGGCGGCAAGGAGAAGGGCTATCGCTGGTATACAGAGGGCAAGCTCAAGAAGAAGGTCAACACGTTCAGCGATTTCATCGCGGCCGGCGAGCATCTCGCCGCGCAAGGGTTGACCCAGCGCGGTAGCATCGTCGCCAGCGGCGGCTCCGCCGGTGGCATGTTGATGGGCGTCATCGCCAATATGGCGCCTGACCTTTTCCTCGGCGTCATTGCCGATGTGCCCTTCGTTGACGTGCTGAACACTATGCTCGACAAGGACCTGCCCCTGACACCGCCCGAGTGGCCCGAGTGGGGCAACCCCATCGAAAGCAGAGAGGACTTTGAGACCATTCGCTCCTACAGCCCTTACGAGAACATCGAGGCGAAGGCGTATCCGCACATCTTTGCCTACGGCGGCCTCAACGATCCACGCGTCACTTACTGGGAGCCCGCCAAGTGGATTGCGCGGCTGCGGGAGAAGAACACGAGCGCGAATCTGATCCTTTTGAAGACCAACATGGAAGCCGGTCACGGCGGGGCCTCGGGCCGGTTCAATCACCTCAAGGAGGTCGCTACCGACTACGCGTTTGCCCTGAAGGTTGCTGGCATGACCGGCATCAAGCCGGCCTACTAGAGCCTGATCGTTTCACTTGGAGGCGCGAATTGCGCCCAAGTGAAACGTGAAACAGTCTCTACACTTTTGATTTAGAGCAAGATTCACGTTCTTGCCGGAGACCGCCCGGGCTTGGCGAGCGATTCCATCAAGAACGATCTTGCTCTAATACAAAAAGGGCGGCATCAGCCGCCCTCGTCACCGTTCGATAGGTCCTAAAAATGAGAAAGGCCGCTCTCGCGGCCTTTCGTCGAAGCCTATCTCTAGGCGGCTTTCTTGCGCAAAGCCGGCAGCTTCTTATCCTCCACGAGCTCGGCGGCGGATTTCAGCGCAATGCCTATGTACCGCACTCTTCCTGCTATTCGTGCTTTCTGGACTCCGAGCTCGCCAAACTCCCTTCCGAATGTTGGAAGTGCAAGCGGCTCTTTTCGTTGCTCTTCACACCAACCACAATAGTCCTCATACAACGAAGTTGCAGTTAAGCTCGAACCATCCTGTGTCTCGATCCATTCCTTATAGAAGCGCTCCACGTCTGTTTCGGGAGCTAACGTTCTGGCAGCCGGCACCCTCTCGGTGTCGTTCGCCGTCTTGTTGTCGTTCGCCCCGGAACGCGGCTTTGTTATCGCAACAGCCTTGGGAGGCGGCTCCGCTGCCACAGCGGTGCTAACCGGCGCTATATTCGGCGCGGCGGGCGCGTAGCTGTCGTATAGTCGCCACTGGCTAAAGGCTACGTACATGCCAAAGGCCGAGCCGACCTCCAGCAACAAAGCAATGAACACCGTCAAAGCCGTCTGCACGTCCTCGACCTTGATCGAGGACATGAACACGCCGGCGAGCTTGGCAAGAACCGCAGCTTGCGGATCCGCTTCAGACATCACCGTTGCCCCGTCCGACTGAGCGAGCTTGGCTTGCGTATCGGCAATGCGTGTCTCGAGCACGTTTGCCTGTTCCGCTGATGCCAATTCAGCTGTGAAGCCGTGGTACTTCTGGCAGTAGCTGCGGCCCTTCGGACCGGTCACCTTCGTGCAGCCCTTGGTCCAACGCCACGCCCTGTCGGCTTTGACTGAATCGATCTGGCTCTGCACCGCCTGAGCAGGGCGGTGTTGCGGAATCCAGGAAAGCTGCTCCTGGGCCCGCTTCAGATCGGCACGATGGTCCTTGTATGTCTGCACTGTTGCTGCGCGTTGGCCGGTCGTATCGAGCCGGTTCAACGCCGCGTGGCCAAGAGCCGAAGTCATCGAATACGCCATGACCACAACCCAAACGAGCGCAGACGCGGCCGCCTGAGACCACATTTTGGTGCGCAGTGCGGCAAAGAAAAAGAACGGCACCAGCGCCTTCATACAGTCCGCGGCCGCGCTGGCCGCACCATAGATTTGGCCGTCAAACTCGGTCCGACCGAGACTGAAGCCAAATCGCCAGTTCATCGCAGCCGATACGGCGAGTAAAACGCCGGCCGCCAGAACCCCCAACACGCCTAGAGCATGCCTCATGTTTGCCCTCTCATTTCTTGATCGCCGGAGTGCACGCACAAACTGCCGGCGTTTGTCTTGTCTCTGTCGCAAGAGGGCCAAAGAGCAGACAGAGTCCACAGCTCCTATGCAAAACACGGCTCACCCGTCTGATTGGCTACGCGGCTTGTTCGACCTGCGAGCTCCGGTGCCACCCCCAATGACATCCGGCATGCCGACAACCGCGCGCCCAGATGGTGCGCCAAGAGCTGAAGCTTTGATCGAAGGGTGCTTAAGGCAAGGCGGTTATCGCCGCTCGATCCCGCCTGTGCAAAATGCATTCCCACGAGCAAAGGCGACAAGAAACAATTGCAATACGTGCCCCCTTAGTTGCCTTTGCTACGCGATTCGCATCCTTTTGTTAAGAGAATCAGTCTGCTAGGGCGCACGGACCAACACGCGCTTCAAACGCGTGTCGTGAGCAGCCTCAAAATGACTCACAATTTGTCCCGCCACTGGTCACGTCTTTTCCCCAGCGTCATGCATAAACCTGCATTGCCCAGATAAGTCGGTTAGAGAGAGGCCAAACTTACCGATTCAGATATTATCATCAGCATCTTAGGCGAATAGATGCGGGGTCATAATGGTGCACCCAACGGGTGAAGCAAAATCCGATGCGTCCCGGCTCAAATTCGACCGCCGTCTCAAGCTGGAGTTCCACGGTTCCAGCCTCACCTCAGATGCAGGATTGCTGGCCTATCGCGAGTTAGAAGACGTCCTCGGGCTGATGGGAATCGCGGGACAAAATCTAGCTGATGGACGCACGGGCAGGAACGGCAGGCATGATCTGATCGGGATGTTGCGGCTGAGAGCTGTGTTCACGGTGTTAAGGGGGGATGTTTGTTGTGTTGCGTAAGTTGGCGTTGGCGCGTTTCTCCCGAGATCGGTGTTGCCTACGGTCATGAGGCTTATGACACCTACACCAACAGCTTAGGCCAGGCGGAGGAGGGAGCGTCCGTGAGCATTGGGCGCATGACGGGGGGCGTGGAGCTGGCCTACCAGATGCGCGGAGGCAATGGCACAACCGTT
>JAAERO010000039.1 GCA_024230315.1 Hyphomicrobium sp. | reverse complement strand
CACCTAACAAGCTTGTCGATCGCCTCAAGCCGATCACCTTTCTTCGACAGAAGCTCAAGCCGCCTGTCGGAATCGAAAAACCCAATCTGCGCCATCGTGCCCCGCCCGAATCAATCTGTCAGGCATCAGACTCGCATAAATCGGCGAATGGGATGTTTTTCGAGGTGCCCTTTAGTCTTAGAGTCCGAATGGGTATGTGTCGGGCAGTCCCTCTAGATCCGCCGTCGCGAACGGGGTGACCGCCCGCGTCCCGTCAAACCAGATGTATTCGTCGAACTGGCGCGGCAGTACAGCCTGGAAGTAGTGGCTCGCAAGTTCCGTCTCGGGCCGGTAGATCACACCGATAGCGCGCTCAAGCCGTGGCGTTTCCAGCTGCTCTCGCAATCCAGTAATCATTTTGGTGCCGAGCGCCAGCATGAAGTGGCGGTGGCCCATCTCCTCCGACACGGCGTGGCACTGGCGCTCATAGGTCTTCGCGATCGCCGGACGGACGGACTTCACCTCCATAGGGCTATCCCAGTTGGAAGCCGCTGCGACCGTTCCACTGTTTGTGCCAAAACCTATGAGGTATGCGCGATCACCAAACTCGTGTCAACGGCGGAGTAAAAACCGGCCACCGTGGCGGAGTAACATTAGGCCAGCTGATGTAGGGGCGGTTGAAGCAGGAAGGCCCCTTTAGCTAAAGGGGCCTTCTTGTTTTCGGCGGTTGGTGTGGTGCTGTCAGGTT
>JAAERO010000038.1 GCA_024230315.1 Hyphomicrobium sp. | reverse complement strand
CTAACAAGCTTGTCGATCGCCTCAAGCCGATCACCTTTCTTCGACAGCAGCTCAAGCCGCCTGTCAGAATCGAAAAACCCAATCTGCGCCATCGTGCCCCGCCCGAATCAATCTGTCAGGCATCAGACTCGCATAAATCGGCGAATGCGATATTTTTTGAGGTGCCCTTCAGGCAGTACGGGCCCAGCGAAGGGAGTAACCCATACGTTCGATTCGCTTGGTTGAGTTCTCGCGAGTGCGGCTGCGGCGTTTGAACTTACTCCGGAGGACGTCTTGCTGCCCGGCTCGTCGTGCTCCCATATCGGCGGATTCGCATTTTCGTTCGCGGCACTTTCGGCCGGCGCGAGGGTCATTATTGCAAGGGCTTTCGACCATGAGGAGCTGGTGCCTCTGTTGCGCGCCACGCGACCAACGGTCCTCTCAATGCTACCGACGTCTCTGCTCCGTCTCATCCGTGAGCATGACGTATCGAAGAATGACCTCAGTTCGTTGCGTCTCTGCCGCTCTGGAGGGGACAAGGTCTCGGCTGAGCTTGAGAAGGAATTTATCGCGCTTACTGGGCATCCGGTGAACGAAGGTTATGGCATGTCGGAAATTGGGCTTGCCGCGCTCAATCCGCCGTCAGGAGTCGTCAAGCTCGGTTCGGTTGGCTCGTCCAGCCCAGGTTTCATTGTCTCCATTCGGCATGAAGAGGGCCATGAGTTGCCTCGCGGGCAGCAAGGCCGCCTATGGGTCAAAAACCCGACCCGAACTTGTGGATACTGGAATAATCCTCAAGCCAGTGCCTAGGTGATCCGAGATGGCTGGCTGGACACGGGCGATGTGATGAAGGCCGATGAAGACGGCTACCTATGGTTTGGTGGGCGCAAAAAACAGATCATCGTGCATGACGGCTCAAACATCTGTCCGCAAGAGGTCGAAGGTGCCTTACTGGAGCATCCCGCTGTCGAGAATGCCGGAGTTATCGGCGTGCACGATCTCATGCATGGTGAGAACGTGCGCGCTTATGTCGAGATCAAGTCCGGGGCGACCCGGCCGAAGGCCCGAGAGCTGATCCAATTTTCCCGGGAACGGGTCGGATACAAAGCGCCGGAAGAAATCGTATCTCTCGACGCGATGCCGCTCAATGCCACAGGTAAGGTCGATCGAGTAACACTCAAGAAGCTCTCAGCAGGGGACCACGCCCACTGCGCGTAAGTTGCGTTACCCAGCTTTCAATTTCTTCTCTGCCTCTTCCCGACGCCGCTGGAATTCTGCTTCCACGTCGATGACGCGGCGCTGCACGTTCTCTAAGGCTTCTTTTGAGGATTCATCGTGGGCCTCCTCCACCCATGTTGCGAATTCCTCGCGCAGCGTAAAGAGAACATCGAGCGCGCCCAAGGTTTGTTGCAGCTCTTCGGCGATCTGCTGTCGGCTTTCGTTAGACATTTTTTCAGACTCCCCTCAGGCGGCTGTTGAATTGCCGCGTAACAATTCATCGAGAAACCTTGTCGTTGCATCCGCCAGGACGTCGCGATGCAGTCGTTCCCGATCGCCAAAGATTGCATCCGATGCCACAGCATCAAGCATCGTCGTGTCAAGGCGGTCGAAGGCACTTTGCAGGTCATCTCCCTCAAAATAAACGAGCCGTCTGTCGGCCTGCGCAGGAGTATCCAGAATCCTGGCGAAGTACTGAAGAAAAAGTTCCCCTTCCCGTGCCATGTAAGGGCCTAGCACAAGCACACAGATTTCTCGCCACTGTTCTGGCGATAAGATGTTCTGCCTGATGTGCTGTACCCGTTCGTGACAGGCCCGTAGCTGGTCCTGCGCTGCTGCCATCAGAACGGGGCCGATCTCGATGCAGACGTCTCTGGAGAATACTCTTAGCTCGTCGTGAGAGACGCCTCCTCGGGCAAGTACGGTGTCAAGAAACGCCATCGATTTTGCGTAGATCTGAGTGGGCTTGTGCAAAATCCCCTGCTCTACCGCTGTGCGCGTATCGAGTTCATCTGCCAAAGTGCCAAGTGCGGTGCGGTAAGAGGAGATACGGGCCAAGTGGTTTTCTGGGATCGGCCTTTCTGTCGCCCAGTCGCTCAAGAGGCAGTAAACTGCAAGCGTGATATGGCCGAGAGTCTTCATCGTGTTGTAGATTGGCGTATTCAGACCGGGAAAGTTCTGGTTCAAACCGCGTCCCCGTGGTAAAGCCGCAGCAGATCGCCGTGGATTACGATAAGCGCTTTGCGCTTTTGCGACTCCACGACTCGCGCTCGAGCCGCTTTGTAGATCTCGATAAAGCGATCGTCGAGGTGTTGGAGTGTGGTGACGTCAGCCATTGGAAACTCCCCTCGTCAACGTACAACCTTAAGAAGTCCATCTAGTAGGCTTCATGCCAGACATTGCCCTCCCCGGTCTGCGGCCTTGGACGCCGCGATAGGCGCAAGGGTTGACTCGATGCGGCCGCCAATTGCTTGATCGTCGTTGACGGGGAAGCCCGTTCGGCATACGCGTCCGGCAAGGCGAAGGGAAGGGCGATGACACGGGTCTGGCTTCGCGTGCTCTTGATCGCTTGCGGCGCAATAGCTGTAAGCGTGATCGCAATTGCGGTATTTGCGGCGGCCGCGCTCTACACCGGGCCATTTGAGGCGTGGCGTCGCGCCCAGGCCGAAGCTCTTCTTGGCGAGGCGCTGGAACTTGAGACGAAAGTCAGCGGTAGCGTTGAAGTCGGTTTCGGCCTGACGCCGAATGTTGTCATCTCCGACATTTCGAGCGTTCGCACCGGAACGCAATCCGACCTAAAATCTGTCTCGGCGAAGAAAGTGGACTTCAATGCATCTCTCTTATCGCTCATTGGTGGCGACGTCGTTCTGACGTCTCTTTTCGTCGACGGTCTGAGGTTAGACATCGAGCTACCCGAGGGCCGTAGTGATCGAAGGATTGGCGACCCTGGCGCGCTCATCCATGATTTTGTGCGGATGCCATTCAGCGCAAATCTCTCATTGCAGAACTTCGAGCTGAACTACAACGATCAAGAAACGGGCTGGACTGCCGACTATGTATTCGATCGCCTTGGCGTGCATCGCCAGGCCGGCGTGGTGCTCGTTGGGGGCGTTGGCCGCATTCGCGGTCACCCGCTTGATCTGATGGGTAAGATCAAGCCGTCGGGTGATGGCACGGATCGGCACTCCTTTTCTTTTTCGGCCAAGCAGTCGGGTCTTACGGTCGAGTTTGCCGGGGACTATCAGACGGTTGGCTCGGAAGACACAATCGACGCCGCTGTAAAGGCGCGTTCGGGCTCGCTCAGTGATCTTCTCGACGTTTACAATGTGCGGCACGACTTTGACGGCAAAGGCGATCTAACATTCGCCCTGTCAGGTCCAATCGGCGCCGCTGGGATCTCGGCACTCGACCTCAGCCTTAAGTTCGATGCCGGCGATACGTTCCAGTTGACTGGCACCATCAGTGACGCGGTTAAGCGTACTGGCATCGATTTGCATATGGAGAGTTCGCTGGTTTCGCCGCCATCAACGCCGGGTGCGCAAAAACCCATCTACGATCTCAGCATCAGGGGCTTCTCGGGCCGCATCGCCGGTTCGCTGGATGGGCTTTTGGTGCGCGATTTGCGCATTGTCACCAGTTCCTTGAAGGCCCAACTGCATGAGATTGGTCCAATAAGTGCTGAGCGCGTCTGGAAAGACCCGCAAGGGCGCATCGGACTTTATGACGTCCTCATACTTGCCGGACCTACTGAAAGACCGACGGTGCGCGTCGGCGGCACTGTGAAGGACGTCCTTCAGTTCCAAGGCGTCGATCTGAAAGGGGAGATTGACTTTCAGACTTCCGATGCGCTTGGGCTTGAAGCGGAGGATAAGGCGGCCTTGTTAGGCCGATTGCAGGGCAATGTCGCAATTTCCGATGCGGATGGCTCGATAGGTATCGAAACGTTGAAAGCGCAGGTGACAGACACAGACTTGCTGTCAATGAGCATAGAGTTTGTGCTCGATGATCTACGCGAGAAGGATGAATTGAAGTTCAAGACCTCGCTGGATATCCCGAGTTTCAAAAAATTCTCCGCTGCGCTGGGAGATGATGTGGAAGAGCTCGGTGTGGTGAGTTTCGAGGGCACTGTTGCGGGCAGCGATGAGCACATAAAGGCGGAAGGTGTGAGCGTCGTTGGCATGACGACACTGACGGGCACGCTGGTCGGCTCAAATGCAGACGGCGCCCCCCTATTATCGGGAAGCGTATCTACGCCGCTCCTGCACCTGGAAGACGTGATGAAAATCATGTCCGTCCGCTCAGTCTACATCGAGAATACTGACGACGAGGACGAAGGTGATCGGGATGTGTTGGATCTGTCGAAGATCAAGGAAACGATCGAAGTCGACATGCAGATCGATGTCGAAAAGATTCATGGCGGCGGGAAGGACGCGAGCAATGTTACAGGTCGGGTTAGATACAAGGACGGCGACATAGGACTTGATAACGTATCGATGCACTATCTGGGCGGCAGAGCATCGACGAGCGGTAAGATCAACACGCACGGCGACGTGAACAGCTTCTCTCTCGTCGGCGACATCGACGATCTAAGAATCGGTGCGGTGCTCAAGCGCTTGCAGCTCGCGTTCCCGATCAGCGGTGCACTAGGACTGAACTTTGCTCTGACAGGAAAGGGCGACACCGTAGACTCAATCTCGAAATCCTTGAGTGGTCACCTTGCGGCGTCGCTACGCCACGGAAAGATAGGGACCAGCCTTCTCGATTTAGCGGGCCTCAATTTCCCCACGTGGCTTTTTGCCCGGAACAGCAAGAATGGTGAGGCGGATTTGGTATGCGCGATTGCGCCGTTATCGTTCGTCAATGGCCGCGGAACGACTCGCTACTTTGTCTTGGAAACACGTGATGTTCAGGTGCGAGGTTACGGGCTTGTCGATTTTGGCAAGAACACCATCGACATGAGATTTAGGCCCCGTCCACTACGTCCACAACTCATCGATATCCTGAAACCGTTTAGCATCAAGGGTTCGCTGTCGAAGCCCCATTTGCATATGGAAGGTGCGACAATCGCGAAAGTAGCCGCCGAAGTGATTACGTTTCCGCTCAATCTGATTGGAACGTTGCTGGAGCCCTTGGAAGCTGGAACTCATCACGTACCCTGCCGGCGCAATGGCCCTGGGGCACAGCGCTAGCCGGCAGCGGTTGAGCGCCGCTGCTCGGGACGATCTTCAAAAGTAACGACTTGAGGTCGAGCTTAGACCTTTTCGTATCGCGCGGCCTCCTCTGAACCCTTGGTCGCATCGCCTGCGCTGTAGGAATGCGCGCCGGTCCCGGCGAGTTTTCCTTCATCAACGATCAGGTATTCGTCGCGGATCGGCTTGCCGCCCAAGAACGCTTCGATGATCTCCCGCGTTCCTGCTGCGTAGCGCGCCTGCGCCGACAGCGATGTGCCGGAAATATGCGGTGTCATGCCGTGATGCGGCATGGTGCGCCAAGGATGATCCTGCGGGGGTGGCTGCGGGAACCAGACGTCACCGGCGTAGCCTGCGATCTGCCCGCTTTTAAGGGCACGCACAATGGCATCGCGATCGCAGATCTTGCCGCGCGCCGTATTAACGATATAGGAGCCCCGCTTCATCTTTGAGAGCAGCTCGTCGTTGAACATGTGCTCGGTCTCGGGGTGCAGCGGGCAGTTGATCGTCACGACATCGCACACCTTGACCATCGACTCCACGTTTGGGTGATACGTGAGGCCGAGTTCTTTTTCGACCTTTTCGGGTAAGCGATGCCGGTCCATGTAATGCAGTTTCACGTCGAAGGGTTTCAAGCGCCGCAGCACGGCAAGGCCAATGCGGCCCGCCGCCACTGTACCGACGTTCATGCCTTCAAAGTCATATGAACGTTCAACGCAGTCGGCGATGTTCCACCCGCCTTTTACGACCCACTGATAAGATGGGATGTAGTTGCGTACGAGCGCTAAGATCATCATGACGACGTGCTCAGACACGCTGATGGAGTTGCAGAACGTGACTTCCGCTACGGTGATGCTGCGCTCCATCGCGGCTTGCAGATCGACGTGGTCGGAGCCAATGCCCGCTGTAATCGCCAGCTTGAGCTTCTTTGCCTTCTTGATGCGTTCTTCCGTGAGATAGGCTGGCCAGAAGGGCTGGGAAATCACCACGTCTGCGTCTGGCAGCTCACGTTCGAACCGCGAGTTGGGGCCATCCTTGTCGGAGGTGACGACAAGTGTATGCCCTTGGTCTTCGAGAAACTTGCGCAAGCCCAGCTCGCCGGACACGCTGCCGAGCAATTGACCCGGCTTGAAGTCGATGGCTGACGGCGTGGGCAGTGTCTGGCCGTCGGGATAGCGCTCAAGTTTGGGAATGTCGTCGCGTGCGTATGATCTAGGGTATCCGTCGACGGGATCGTCGTAGAGGACACATAGTACCTTGGTCATGGCTGGTTTCCTCCGTGCTCGAGATATCGAGAGGAAACGCCTCAAAACGCCAGCGATTCTAACGTGACAAGAATATTAGCTCTATCGCGCCGGAGCGGGTAAGGCGGCGGTTTTGGCGCTTCCTCTTAGAGCAAGATTGTTCTTGCTGGAGACCTCCCGGGTTTGGCGAGCGATTCTATCAAGAACGATCAGGCTCTAGCCGAGCAGACGTGGGGACGGCTGCTACAATCGCACGCTCGACCTACCCCTAGAGGTAATCAGATCTGGCGCATTAACAAGCCTGTGACGCACACAATCACCGTGGCGAATGCCCATAGGGCTAACGCCACCATCTTTAGGCGCGCGATTGTACGATGATATAGGGCGATAAATTGGTGGAGGTGAGAGGTGAAACCTCGAACCGCAACCCGCGCGATGGGTTGGCTGGCGGCGTCGCGCAAATAAAAATGGTGGAGCCGAGGGGAATCGAACCCCTGACCTCTGCAGTGCGATTGCAGCGCTCTCCCATCTGAGCTACGGCCCCGGATCGAGTGGGCGGCATTTAGGGGGGCACCTGGAATCTTGTCAAGGAACGGGTACGGAAATCCGTTTTTGGGCAGCAGTGGCCTTGCCCCCTGGGCCTTGCAAGGTTACACGTCAGCCGGAAGGTCTCCATCAAGAGCACGCTTCAATGATCGAATTTCTCGGCTTCATAAGTTACTTGGTCGGTCTTTACATCTACGTCATCATTGCCGGCGTGATCATGAGCTGGCTGATGGCATTCGGCGTCGTCAATCCCTACAACCCGACCGCGCGCGCCATCTGGCAGGGATTGAGCGCCGTCACCGAGCCGCTGTTAAGGCCTATTCGGAACATCATGCCTGAACTCGGCGCGATCGACATCTCGCCCGTTGTTCTTCTGCTCGGCTGCGTCTTCGTGCAGAACGTGGTTATTCCTAACATCGCCAAGCTCTTCATTTGATGGGTGGCGACGAACAGCCGTGGCGCACCGGCGATGGGTGCGTCATCGTGCGCGTACGCGTGACACCGAAATCCTCACTAGAAGCCATCGAGGGTATCACCCCCACGGCGGAGGGCCCCGCTTTCGCAGCGCGCGTGCGTGCCATCCCTGCGGGGGGAGAAGCTAACGCGGCGATCGAAAAGCTCGTCGCCAACTGGCTCAAGGTACCAAAGAGTACTGTTCGTGTGACGCATGGGCCCAAGTCGCGCGTCAAGTCGCTTACCGTCAGTGGGGAAACTGATTGCCTTGAGCAGCGGCTATCAGCCAAGCTCAAAAAGGTCGAATGAACGCAAAAACGAGGGGAGAAATCCGCCCATGACTCAAGCTTTCACCATTGACGGCAAGGCAATTGCCGCCAAGGTCCGCGCCGACGTCGCCAAGGTGGTTGCGCGCCTCAAAGCTGAGCAGGGCATTACGCCAGGCCTTGCTGTGGTTCTTCTGGGCGAGGACCCGGCGAGCAAGGTCTACGTGCGCAACAAAGCGGCGCAGACCGTGGAAGTGGGCATGGAGTCATTTGAGCACAAACTCTCAGAAGAGACGAGCGAAGCAACTCTTTTAGAGCTCGTCGCCAAGCTCAACGCCGATCCCGCGGTGCACGGCATTCTCGTACAGATGCCGCTGCCAAAGCACATCAACAGCGCAAAGGTTCTGGAATCTGTCGATCCCGCCAAGGATGTCGATGGCTTTCACCCTATGAACGTTGGCAGGCTATCAATCGGCGAGCCGGCGTTGGCGCCGTGTACGCCGGTTGGTTCTATCATCCTGGCAAGGTCGGTGAAGGACGACCTGACGGGGCTCAATGCTGTCGTCGTCGGCCGCTCCAACATCGTCGGCAAGCCTATGGTGCAACTGCTGCTTCGCGAGAACTGCACGGTAACAGTCGCCCACTCACGCACCCGCGATCTGCCGGGCGTTGTACGGGGCGCCGATCTCGTCGTCGCTGCCATCGGTAAGCCGGAGTTCGTGCAGGGCGATTGGATCAAACCGGGCGCCATCGTGATTGACGTTGGCATAAATCGCATCATGAAGCCGGACGGCAAAAATAAGCTCGTTGGCGACGTTGCTTTCGCAGACGCTGCGAAAGTGGCACGTGCGATCACGCCGGTGCCGGGCGGCGTCGGGCCGATGACAATTGCCTGCCTCCTGAAGAACACTGTCGACGCGGCGCTGATGCAGAATGGCTTACCTCCGCAAGCGTCTTGAAGCCTCAAGCAGCCCGGCTTTGACGCAAGGTCTCGCCCCGATAGCTCAGCGCCTCGGCGATGTGCACGCGGCCCACACGTTCTGCGCCGTCGAGATCGGCAAGCGTCCGGGCCACGCGCAGCGTGCGATGGAACCCGCGGGCTGACAGATGCAGCGTATCGGAGGCTTGGCGCAGCAGTGCGACGCCTTCATCGTCTGGCGTAGCGATGTCCTCTAATGTCGTATTCCTCTTCTCACTTACGTTCCGGTCGCTCGATTGGGGCACGTGTGGGCTCACCCGGCTGCACGGCCACGTAATCGGCACCCATTTCCTTTGGCATATCTTAAACTCGGTGACGCTTTACTTGCTGCTGATGGG
>JAAERO010000037.1 GCA_024230315.1 Hyphomicrobium sp. | reverse complement strand
TGTTGCGGACCGTCTGTTCGACACCCCTTGTGCCGGCATCCCGTTTCTGTCCCATCTTCGCTCCTTGAGGGGCTACGATGTCCCAGAAACTACCCTTACTGATTCACGCTAATCTGTCCGACAAGTCCTGACGGGGAACAGATCGACGATGTCGAGATCGGTTAAGAGGGCACCACCAACCGTAACGAAGTCCGTGAACGCCAGATTGGTGCCGGTAATCTTGACGGTGGCGCCCCCAGCGATCGTGCCCTTGTTGGGACTGACGTTTCTGATGGTCTGCGCCGCGGCGCGATCGGCACCCAACGTCGCTAAAGACGCTACCAGAGCCGTGATCACCAGCATCATGCGCATGTCCATCATCATAGAGTCCCCACCCGGCCCACCGGTTTAAATATGTTTTAATGTCCGCCTCAAACGCTACCGTTAACGAAGCAATGCCTACTGGGCACCTCGAACAATGGCGCTTTTGGCTTTGTGGGTGCCGGCGGCGCGGCGTCAGGCGCGGTTGCGATGCTGGTCTGCCGCCTTCGCGGCGGCCTTTGCGTTGCCCTCAGGCCGTCTTGCAACGCCTTGGACGCAATTGGGGCG
>JAAERO010000036.1 GCA_024230315.1 Hyphomicrobium sp. | reverse complement strand
TGGGCGCACTGAACGAAAATGACGGACTACTTGGGGAATGTCAGTTAAAAGCAGACACGCAACTTTCCGCGGCCTTCTGATAGTCCACGTCGTTGCTTGCGGTGGCAAAATTTGGATTTGTAAATCGTGAACACCAAAATCATTCGGTTTTTTTGAGCAAGCTTAGAAAGGAGTGAAGCATAGTCGGAACGAAAAGTTTCACGCACGTTCCACAACTCAACCAGTATGCCTTTCGGTTCCGGATGGAAAACATTGTCCAGGAGATCAGCGCTTAATGCATTATCAATCTTTCTGAACGGCCCACGGAAATTCAATAAGAAATTGGCCCCAAATGAATGGCTGAAACATTTCATTATCCAGAGTTGGGCTACATTTCGGATGTGTTTATTACAGCTCGCAAGGTATAGGCTGCTACTTGGGTAGCAGTTCTTGGCCTTGTGCCAGGACTTCGATTGAGACATGACCCTAACCAGACAGTTCTTCGTCATGCATCCTACAAAATCAGCACTGTTCCTTGCCGCGCTGCTCTTGAGCGGCACACAGGCGATTGCCGCGACGGGCGAGTCCATTGGCTCGGCCGTCAGGATCGTCAACCTTGTGATGGCGGAGTCCGAGACTGACTATCGCCGCCTCATAACAGGCGATGACGTCCACCAAGACGAGTTGATCGAGGTCAGCGCGAAAGGCACGGGCGAGCTCAAGCTGCGCGATGATACCAAGTTAGCGCTCGGGCCTGGCTCGCAACTGTTGCTCAACGAGTTTGTCTACAATCCCGATATGACCGGCGGCGCCATTGTCCTCAATCTCGTCAGGGGAACTTTTCGGTTCATTACTGGCATTGTCGCCAAGCCGGCCTATGTCATTCGCACGCCGACAGCGTCGATCACGGTACGCGGCACCATCTTCGATGTTTATATTCAGGACAGCGGCTTGTCCTGGCTATTGCTCATCGAAGGCGCCATCGAAGTCTGTAATGAGAAGGGCGAGTGCCGCGTGCACGACGAGCCCGGAAAACTCATCCGCATTACGCCTGCTGGCGACGTGGGCAATCCCGTCAAATGGGCGAGCCTCCCGGAACAACAAGCAGCGCCGTTCAATACTGCATTTCCCTTCATGGTCGCAGCGCCGCTGATCGATCCTGACCCCATCTTCACACCCGACTACGTTATCCTTGGCAATTTCCCCGACAAGCAAGAAGCCAACAAGCCAGAGAAGAAGGTCAAAAAGGCCAAGAAGAAGAAAAGGGTGAAGAAGGCCAAGCGGAAACGTAAATCCAAACGCCGGGCTAGCTCGAAACCCAACTTTGGCATAACGATTGGCATCGGCGGCGGGATTGGCCGCGCGGCCGCCGTCGTAGGCATAATGACTAGTAACCAGGCGCGGCCCGCACGTTTGGGCGCACTTTGACGCCATAGTGCTCACGCGACGGGCGCGAGACGTCGCGCGTAAGTGCCATAGAGCGGCGCCAAGTTATCCCAGCCAAGCGATCGACACGCCTCCAGAGCCTTTTGAGCATCGGCCGTGTCCTTGGCGCTGAGCGCAATCAAGAGCTGATGATGCGCCCTCTCAAGCTTGCGAAAGTTTTCCGAAGCCGCAACAGTCTCATCGCCAAGAAGGGCAAAGATGCGTTCAGTCCGGTCCTTGCCGCGGAACAACACCGCATCGATCTCAAGGAATGCAAACCCTTGGACTGCTTTCACTGTTCGCTCACCGACGATAATGGGGACCTTGTATGTCTTCGTGGCCTCTTCCAAGCGCGAGGCCACGTTCACGACGTCTCCCAGGATCGAATAATCGAATCGTTCGGGTGAGCCCACGTTGCCGACGCAGCATTCACCCGTATTCAGTCCGACACCGATGCGCACAGGCTTGTGCGTATTGCCCCGGCGGCGCGCCTCAGCCGCCCAATCTTCATTCTGGATCTGCAAACGGGAGATCATACCAAGTGCTGCGCGTGCCGCATTGCGAGCGTGCTCGGCGTCGAGCAGCGGCGCGTTCCAGAATGCCATCACTGCATCGCCCATGAATTTGTCGATGGTCCCTCTCTGCGCCAGGATCACCTCAGATAGTGGCGTAAAGAGCTCATTGACCAACCGCACCAGCGCTTCAGCGCTCATACCCTCCGAAATCTTGGTAAAGCCGCGCACGTCCGCGAACAAAACAGTCACTTCGCGCATCTCGCCACCGAGTTTCAGCTTGTCCTGATTGCGAGCAAGTTCCTCGACTAGGGGCGCTGCCACGTAGTGGCTGAATGCATGGCGTACGCGATTGCGGTCTCTCTCGATTTGAACATAGTTATCGAGCGAGGTTGCGAGATAGAGCAGGACGACGGCAAGCGATGGGTATACGGGATCAAACAGAAAACCAGCCTGCGTAAAGGCAAGCCAAGACGCCGCGAATACGGCCCCTATAGCCACCACGCCCATAATTGCAGCCATAGCTGCGCCGAAGTGATAAACCAACCAAGCAATAGCAGCGCCTACCACAACAAGAAAAAGTAGCTCTGCACCCGTTGCGTAGGCGGGCCGGATGAGGTGGTCGCCCGACAACATCTGCTCCAAAGCTTGGGCGTGGATCTCCACGCCGGGCACAGCGGGGCCAAGTGGTGTCGCCCGCAAATCAAGGAGGCCCACTGCACTCGTACCAATCAGCACGTGCCGTCCCGCCACCTCTTCAGGGCCAAAGGAGCCATCCAAGATTCGGTGCGCCGAGATGTAGCGCTTCCGGTCGTGCTGCGCGAAGCGCAGCCAGAGTTCGCCACTCGCGTCTGTGGGCAGCACGATGTTTCCCACCCGCACCGTGTCAATGCCCGTCCTCTAGCCGAATGACCAAACGCCGCTACCGCCCGACGAGCGCACAAAAATGGTCGTCTCTCCCAGCGCGAGGCGCAGGGTTTCAAGTGGCAGCGAGGGATAGAGTGTGCCGCCTATGGAAAGCAGCAAGGGGGCGCGGCGAACGATCTGATCGCGCACGGGGATCCAGTTGACGGCACCAAGCCCAGGCGCGCGTCGACTGAGCGCAGGCAGACTGCTGACGCCGCCAGCGAAGCTGGGGACAAAATCTTCCGGGTTGTCGCCCGCGAAAGCGAAACGCGCACGTGCGGGCCCCGGCATACCCCCGCTGGCGTTCTCCGCCGCAAAACCAAGAACCACCGGTGCCGCCGCGATGGCCGCAGAGAGTTGTTCATCGTTAGATGGAAGCGTTGCAGCCTGGCTTATCAGCGGCACAAGTTCGGGCACATCAGCAAATAGTTTGGCAAACTCACCCGGCGAAAGGCGATCAGGCTCGGCAAGAATTAAATCGATGCTAATCGTGCTGACACCCGCCTGCGTCAGATTATCGATGATCGTGGCAAGCTTCGTTCTGGGCCACGGCCACTGACCGACGCGCGTTAAAGACGCCTCATCGATATCAACAATGCGGACAGGAAGTGTGGGATCAAGGGCACGTGGCGACACCGCAAGGTAGGTATCGAAGACGGACTGACGCAGGCTTGCGACGGGTCCCGGGTCGGCGATGCGCAGCGCGGCTGCCAGAACCAGAAAGGCCGCCGTGAGGATGAAATGAACGGACAGACCTCGCACGTCCATACCTCCTGGGTGAGCAACGCTCGGTTCGCATCAATCGGGCCGCATTCCAGCGCCCCTTACAGTGCCTTCTGCATGTCGCGCACAAAGGCCGTTAGGCCATCGAGGCGCTCACGCTTTAAACGTTCCGCCGACAGGATGGCCTGCAATCCGGCAAGCGATTTTTCGATGTGGGCGTTGACGATCACGTAGTCGTACTCAGGCCAGTGGCTGATTTCGGCGGAGGCATCCGCCATTCGCCGTTTGACCACGTCCTCGGAATCTTGGGCACGCGCACGCAAGCGCTCCTCTAACACCTCATGCGACGGCGGCAGCACAAACACGCGCACCACGTCGTGTTTCATCTTTTCCGAAAGCTGCTGCGCGCCCTGCCAGTCGATGTCAAACAGCACGTCGCGTCCTTCCGCGATCGCCGCCTCAACGGGCGCACGGGGTGTGCCATAAGCGTTGTCGAAGACGCGGGCCCATTCGAGCAACTCCCCCTTATCGCACATCCTTTCAAAGGTTTCTGCGTGGATAAAGTTGTAGTCACGCCCATCAACCTCGCCGCGTCGCGACGTCCGCGTCGTTACCGACACCGACGACGAGATTGAGCTATCCGATTCAATTAATCGGCGCGCGAGCGTCGTCTTGCCTGCACCTGAGGGCGAGGACAGCACCAAAAGAAGTCCCCGCCTATCGATTTTCGGCCCGTCTGCGGTCATAGGCTCACGTCCGTCGGCCTGTGAATGGTCTGCGATTGGATTACTCGATGTTCTGCACCTGCTCGCGCATCTGATCGATAACGGTTTTTAGTTCAAGACCCGCGCGCGTGATTTCCACGTCGTTCGCCTTGGAACATAGGGTATTCGCTTCGCGGTTGAACTCCTGCGCCAAGAAATCAAATTTGCGGCCGACAGCGCCGTCGTCCTTTAGCAGATCATGCGCCGCGCCGACGTGGGCGATCAAGCGCTTCAGTTCCTCTTCGACGTCGGCGCGCGTAGCAATGAACACGGCTTCTTGATGCAGGCGTTCTGGATCGAGGCCATTGCTTGCTTCCAGGAGCCGGGCGACTTGTTCCTTGAGGCGTGCTTTGACCGCTGCCGGAGTACGTGCCGGTGAACACTCAATCAAGTTGACGAGCCGGTCGATCTTGACGAGATGCGCATTCAGGACCTTGTTTAGCCGCTGCCCTTCCGCTGATCGTGCACCGACGAGTGAGTCAAGCACCTCATTTAAATGGTCAAGTATGGCCTCGGAACGAGCGGCGATCTCCTCAGACTCCTCCTCTTCCTCGCTCAATTCCAGAACGCCTTTGATGCCGATAAGACCGTCCGCGCGCGGCAGCGCGCAGCCCGTCAGCTCGCGGATGCGATCGGCCGCCTTTACCACCTCGGCCAGCGCCTCCTCATTGATACGGATTGCCTGTCCCCCTTCGCGGCGGTTGACACTAAGCGACACCGTCACGTTACCGCGCACAAGGTGTTTTGCCACGGCTTCGCGGATTGCCGGCTCCAGAGATTCATAGCCGTTCGGCAAGCGCACCCGAACATCAAGCCCACGGCCATTCACACTGCGCAACTCCCAATGCCAGGCCGCTGTGCCAAACGACCCGTCGGCGCGCGCGAAGCCGGTCATGCTCTTCATCGTCATGGTGCCTTCCAAGATCCTTCGGGACGACTTTAAGAGGAGGCCGAAATCTAACCGCAGCGGACAGAGCCAACAAGGCAGCGCTTGTGACGGCCTTCAAGTGGTATGGCCACACTGAGGCGCGCCGGGCACGTTATCTGGCTGGCTTGCGCACGGGAAGCGGTATGGAAGAGGCCGTGGCGGCCGATCCCGCGTTGAGAACTTGCGGAGCTGCGAAGGACTCTGCCGTGGCGGCCCTAGCCGCGGCCGCCCTCCTCCCGCGTTCCACCTTACGCCAATTGGATACGGCGGCGTTGTGCTGGGTCAGCGTCGTGGAGAAGGCGTGACCACCTGATCCGTCAGCAACGAAGTAGAGTTCTTTTGTTTCCGCTGGTTTGAGCGCGGCATCGATGGCGGAGCGACCTGGATTGCAGATTGGCGTCGGTGGTAACCCCTTTATTTGATAGGTGTTATGCGTCGACTGCTGCCGAAGGTCGGCACGCGTGATGGGACGCCCCAAACGACCCTGGCCGCCTGCGATACCATAGATGACGGTCGGATCGGACTGCAGCCGCATACCCGTGCGCAGGCGGTTCATAAAGACACCGGCAACGCGGCTACGCTCATCGGGACGGCCTGTCTCCTTCTCCACGATCGAGGCAAAGATGATGGCCTCTTGCGGGGTCTTCAACGGAAGATCCGCTCGGCGATTCGCCCACGCCAGAGCCAGATAACGCTGCATCTCCACTTGCATACGCTCCAGCAGCTCCTGTCGCGCCATACCCTTGGAGAAACGATAAGTGTCAGGGAGCAGCGAACCTTCCTGAGGGATGTCGGTGATTTCGCCCTCCAGGTCGGGATCGCCGCGCACGCGTTCCGCGATCTGCTGGCTGGTCAAGCCTTCAGGAATGGTAAGCTTCAATAGGATGCTCGTGCCTTGGACCAGTGTGTTGAGCACATCGGCCATGCTGGCATGTTTCTTAATCTCGTATTTGCCCGCCTTAAGTTCGACGGGGCTATCACTGAGCGCATTGCGCAAGAGGTAACTAGCAATGAATGTCCAGCGGTTGGAGATGATCCCTTGCCGCTCCAGTCGCGTCGCAATTTCGATGCGCCCCTCCCCTTTAGGAATGGCGACAACACGAGAGACCGGCAGAGGTCCCGCGCTTTCGAACTGGTGATAGAGCAGTGCGCTCAAGGCACCGACCACCACCATGATGACAAGAAGCAGCGTGAGCACACCGCTGACAAAGCGGATCAACCCGCCCGCTGGTGGCGGCCGCACTGGCTCGTGATTCCCATCTGGGCGCATTGGCGCGCGCGAGGGCTCGAGCATCTCCGCGGGGCTACGCGGGCGCACACCAGCTTTGTGAAATACTGGCTCCTGCCGCAGAGGGCGGGTATTTCTCATGGGTCCGTTCAGGTTCACCGACGCGGTCGATCTCGCTCGGCATGTGTGGGTATATTGCCCCGACCCTATCGGCAAATGTGGCAAAAGCGCGAAACGCACTCGGGTATTCGCCGACACTGCCGAGCTAAGTGGCCAATACGCCTCAGATAACGCGGCGCAGAACTAAGGACGCATTGGTTCCGCCGAAACCAAATGAGTTAGTCAACACCGTGTTGATCTCGCGCTCCTTTGCCTCGTGCGGCACCAAGTCGATAGGCGTGTTGACCGACGGATTATCGAGGTTGAGGGTCGGCGGTAGAATATTGTCGCGGATTGCGAGCACCGAGAAAATCGCCTCGATGGCGCCCGCAGCTCCAAGGAGATGACCGGTCGCGGACTTGGTCGAAGACATCGCAAGCTTGCCGCTCGCGTTGCCGAACAATCGTTCAACTGCACGCAACTCGATATCATCGCCCATCGGAGTAGATGTGCCGTGCGCGTTCACATAGTCAATGTCGCTCGCTTCAATCCCTGCTCGGTTTAGTGCGGCCCGCATACACCGATTGGCGCCGTCGCCGCTCTCCTCCGGCGCGGTGATGTGAAAGGCATCGCCAGACATCCCGTAGCCTACGACCTCGGCGTATATCTTAGCGCCGCGCGCCTTGGCATGTTCCAGTTCCTCCAGCACCACGATGCCGGCCCCCTCGCCCATGACAAACCCATCGCGGTCCTTATCGTAAGGCCGGGACGCCTGCGTGGGGCGATCATTGAAGCCAGTCGACAGCGCGCGACAGGCGGCGAAGCCGGCAATGGAGATGCGGCAGATCGGCGACTCGGTGCCGCCTGCGACCATAACGTCGGCGTCTCCCAACGCAACGAGACGGCTCGCGTCACCAATCGCGTGCGAGCCCGTAGAGCAGGCAGTAACGACCGAATGGTTGGGACCCTTCAATTGATGCCTGATTGAGACTTGACCCGAGGCGAGATTTATTAGGTGCCCGGGAATAAAGAATGGGCTGACACGGCGCGGACCTTTTTCATGAAGAAGAAGCGACGTCGCGGCGATGCCGGCCAGACCACCGATGCCGGAGCCTATAAGGACACCGGTCCGTTCTTGCTTTTCGCTCGTGTCCGCCTTGTAGCCGGCATCGGCCAGTGCCTGTTCGGAAGCAGCCATGGCGTAGACGATAAACTCATCGACTTTGCGCTGCTCCTTGGGTTCCATCCAATCGTCGGGATTGAATTTGCCCTCAGATGTTTCGCCGCGCGGAATAAGGCACGCGATCTGACAGCTAAGATCGGAAACGTCGAATTCCTCGACGCGACGCGCGCCATTGGCGCCGGCAAGCAATGCCGACCAGGACGACTCGACACCACATCCAACGGGAGAAACGATACCAAGTCCTGTAATGACGACGCGACGCATTCTTGTCCTTCGGAAGTTTGCTTCAGCCCGCGTTCCGTTCAAGCGTAGCCACGGTTTCCACGCGTGTGCCCCGCAGACAAGCCGCGACCTTGACCTCCTGTGTGCGCGCCATTTGCCACGCTGACAGGATAGTCAGCCCGCGTTACGCAGCGCTGGCGTTCTTCTCGAGGAACTTCACCGCATCGCCAACGGTCAGGATGTGCTCGGCGGCGTCATCGGGAATTTCGCAGCCAAACTCCTCCTCGAAAGCCATCACGAGTTCGACCGTATCCAAACTGTCGGCGCCCAGGTCATCAATGAAGCTAGCGTTCTCGGTGACCTTCTCGGCCTCCACACCCAAATGCTCCACGACAATCTTTTTCACGCGCTCCGCGACATCGCTCATCGTCTTCCCTCGTGTCGTTTGCTCTTGGCAATCTGAATTCAAGTTGTTGTTGGGGTTACCCGCGGTCCGGCCATCCTTCTTGCACAGTTCCGAGGGCTCGCGACTGGCGGCCGCTGAAACGACGCGGTTATCCCCACTCTTCGCCCGTCGAGCACCGCCCGAATCTACGGCCCGTCTGGGCCGGTACCGTAGCGTCGGCAGCACGAAAACCGTCCGGCTCGGTAACACAATTCATTGGGCTTGGCCAGCACCCCAGGGCGGCTTTCACCTGCCATGTGGAGCCTCTGAAAGCCGGGGCCAATGCAGGCAAGAAGGTGGATGAAACGGCGTTTACCATGCGTGTTAGACCATCGCCATGCCGCCATTGATATGAAGTGTCTGGCCGGTGACATAGGCCGCCTCCGCGCTTGCCAAATAAATGGCACCGGCAGCGACCTCGTCAGGGGTACCAAAACGCTGTGCCGGGATCATCTTGGCGATTTCCTCGGTCTGCTTTTCGTTGAGGGCGTCCGTCATGGCGGTCTGAATGAAACCCGGCGCGATGCAATTTGCGGTAATGCCGCGGGGTGCCACCTCGCGGGCCAGCGACTTCGTCATACCGATGACGCCTGCCTTCGAAGCGGCGTAATTGCCTTGGCCTGGATTGCCAAAGACACCCGATACTGACGCGATGTTGATGATGCGCCCGAAGTTCGGCCTGGCGCGCAGCATGGCACGGGCCGCAGCACGGCAGAGCATGAAAGTCGAGGTCAGGTTGACGGCGATCACATCATCCCACTGGTCGTCTTTCATGACCATGAAGAGATTGTCGCGGGCGAGACCAGCGTTGTTCACCAGAATGGAAAGACCTCCCATCTTGGCGACCGTCTCGCCAATGAGTTTGGCGACGGCTGCACGGTCTGCCAGATCGCAGGGCAATACATGAACTCGCTCCCCAAGTTCCTTGGCAAGCACCTCAAGTTTGTCACTCTGCCGTCCTGAGATGGCGACGGTTGCTCCCGCAGTGTGGAACGCGCGAGCGATTGCACCGCCTATGCCGCCGGTTGCTCCGGTAACAAGGGCCGTCTTGCCTGAGAGGTCGAACATGGCGTTTCCTTAGACTTCTAAGTGTTGAGTTGATCCAGTACAGCGTCGACCTCGGCCGGCGTGCCGATGCTGATGGCGTTGAGAGTTTTTTCCGTTCGCTTGACCAAGCCTGCGAGGATCTTGCCGACGCCGACTTCGTAGATGTCCGTGACACCGTTGGCTGACATGTAGATAACACATTCGCGCCAGCGTACGGTGCCTGTCACCTGCTCGACAAGCCGCATCTTGATCTCTGCCGGGTCCGTGACAGGCTCAGCAATCACGTTTGCAACGACTGGGACAATAGGCACCTGAACATCGACACTTGCGAGCGCCTCAGCTATTGCATCCGCTGCAGGTTGCATCAGCGCGCAATGGAACGGCGCGGAGACCGGCAAGGGCACGGTACGGCGCACACCGAATTGCTTTCCGACTTCCAGCACCCGGTCGAGCGCCGATTTGTCGCCGGAAAGCACGACCTGCAAGGGCTCATTGTCATTGGCAATCTGACACACATCACCTTGCGCGGCTGCTTGGGCTACTTTCCGTGCAACATCAATCCCAACGCCGAGCAGTGCGCTCATTGCGCCCTTCCCCACTGGCACGGCGGCTTGCATGGCTTGACCTCTGAGCTTCAACAGCCGCACAGCATCAGCGAGCGAAAACGCGCCAGCTGCGGCAAGCGCGGAATACTCGCCCAGCGAGTGGCCTGCAACGAACTTGACCTTGCCCTTGAGAGAGAAACTCTTCTCCTGCTCCAGGACGCGCATGACTGCCATCGACACCGCCAAAAGCGCTGGCTGCGCGTTCTCGGTGAGCGTAAGCGTCTCCTTGGGACCCTCCCACATAATCTGCGACAAATTCTGCGACAGAACCGCGTCGACCTCCTCGAAGACCTCACGCGCTGCGCCATAGGCCTCAGCCAGCTCGCGCCCCATGCCGACGTTCTGGCTGCCCTGCCCTGGAAATACGAATGCAACCGCCATCCGTTTTCGTCCTTATTTGGGAATCGTGATCGGCACGCCAGAAGAAAACAAAGGGGCCGCACGCGCCGCTTTAGCCACGCCTCCCAGCGGTCTGTCAAGCTACCAGACCCCATTGGTCCCGGCCCGGCCAGGCAGAGACCGCTACCACCTGAGCCATGCTTCGCCTCTTGCCGGGAGTGGAATATAGCGTATAAAGCGCCACTTACCCGCTCCGGTTGGAGGCTGAACGGGAGTCCGCGGCAGCGCGGCAGGGCTTTAAGGCCCGTCTCCCAGTGTCTTCGCTCTCATGGGTGACCTGATTGGGCCTTTTTCGGGGGTCCGTAAGGGGCTTTGCGCCGGAGCACCTGGACAACCGAACGAAAGGCTGAACGCATGCCACTCTATGAGCATGTCTTCCTGGCGCGCCAGGACGTCTCGAACGCTCAAGTCGAGGCACTCACCAAGGAATACACCGGCCTCATCGAAGAAGGTGGCGGCAAGGTCACCAAGAGCGAGTACTGGGGCCTTAAGTCCCTGGCCTATAAAATCAAGAAGAGCCGCAAGGCGCACTTCTCTCTTCTGAATATCGATGCACCACACGACGCCGTCGCTGAGGTGGAGCGGCGGATGGGATTGTCGACAGAGATCCTTCGCTTCTTGACGCTTAAGGTCGACGAGCACGAGACCGAGCCCTCGGTCATGATGCGCAAGGGTGATCGGGACGACCGGCGCGATGGTGATCGCGGCTCTGGCGGCCGTGGCGGCTTCCGTGGTGGCCGCGGTGGCGGTGGCTTCCGCGGCGATCGCGATTCGGGCAGGCCGCGCCCGCCGCGTGGTGATCGAGAAGGCGGCGAGCGTCCGCCACGGCCACCCCGCGAAGAAAAAGACGCACCCGCATCTGCAGCCGCAGCTGAGGCCAAGCCCAGCGCAGCGCCCAGCAAAGAATCGGAGGCATAAGTCATGGCTGAGATTGCATCAGGTGGAGGAGGCAGCCCCTTCCATCGCCGCCGTAAAACGTGCCCCTTTTCAGGCGACCACGCTCCAAAAATCGATTACAAGGATGTGCGTCTGCTGGGACGGTATGTATCGGAGCGAGGCAAGATCGTTCCAAGCCGCATTACAGCTGTTTCGGCCAAGAAGCAGCGTGAGCTGTCGCGGGCCATCAAGCGGGCACGTTTCTTGGGGCTGTTGCCCTACATCTTGAAGTGACGAGCCCAGTTTGACGTGACGAGCCAAGTGTTCGACCTCCGGGTCTGACTTCTTTCAAGGGTTGGGACGAAGGGGCAGTTGTCCCCGTCTCTAACCGCGAGAACGCGGGACAGCTTTTCTGATGCCGTACAAACTCCTGATCGCACTCGGCGCCGGCCTTGTTTCGGCTACAGTGTTCGCGTCCGCGACGACGGGCCCGTTGCTCGTGCGCATTGTGCTTTTTCTTTTGACGCCGCTTGCGCTTTTTTTGGCGGGGCTCGGCATTGGGCCCCTGGCGGCGGCCATCGCCGGTATCGCGGGAACGGCACTCGTTTTTGCCGCAGGCAGTAGCACGGCCGCACTCATTTTTGCCGCGAGCCAGGCGCTGCCCGTGGTCGTGCTCGCGCACCTTGCCTCTCTCAATCGACAGTCTCCCGGCAAGACAGAATGGTATCCAATCGGCCGAATCGTGCTTGCCGCAGCATTGATGGCGGCCGTCTTTTCGATGCTCACACTGTTCCTACTAGGTGGGGACGTCGAGACGTTGCGCGCGACATTGCGAACCATGCTGGAATCCTTCATCCAGACAGAACTCGCCAAGATACCCGACGCCCCTGCCCTGGATTCCAAGGAGATCGACGAGGTGACCTCAGTCACGCTCGCGCTGCTGCCCGCGGCCTCGGCTATCTCCACCATGGGCAGTCTGCTATTCAACATGTGGCTTGCAGGGCGCATTACGCTTGCATCGGGCCGGTTGCAGCGACCCTGGCCCGACCTTGCGGCGATCACCTATCCCCCCGGCACGCCGCTGATGCTTGCTGCTGCGACAACGGCTGCATTTCTCTCCGGGCTATTGGGGCTCATAGCCTCGGGTTTTGCGGGCCCGCTGTTTCTAGCATACGTGCTCATGGGACTGGCCGTCGTGCATTACATCACGCGTGGCCGCCCTTGGCGCCCGTTTGCATTGTGGGCGATCTATGCCGCGCTCTTCATCGTGAACACGGTTGCCTCGCTCGCTGTCGCCATTCTCGGCTTAACGGAATCGATCTGGCCCCTTCGCAAGATGGTCCAGCCGCCATCCGAACCGCCGAATTCGTAACAAGGATTGATAGAGTTCAACGTAGAAGGAGTTGCCCAATGGAGATCATACTGCTTGAGCGCATCGGCCAGCTTGGCCAGATGGGGGATGTCGTCACCGTCAAGGACGGGTACGCACGCAACTTTCTACTCCCGCAGAAGAAGGCGCTACGCGCGACCGACGAAAATCGCGCGCGATTTGATACGCAGCGCGCGCAACTTGAAGCCAATAATCTCGAGCTCAAGAAGGAAGCCGAGGCCGTTGCCACAAAGCTCGAAGGTCAGATCTTCACTGCCATCCGCAGCGCAGGCGACACTGGCCAGCTATACGGCTCCGTCTCAACCCGCGATATCTCCGATCTGGTGACGGAAGGCGGGTTCACCATCGAGCGCCGTCAGGTGGTCATGGAGCGGCCGATCAAGACTCTGGGATTGCATGACATAAGCGTTGCACTCCACCCGGAGGTGCTCGTCAAGGTGATGCTCAACGTGGCCCGCTCCGAAGATGAAGCCATACGTCAGGCAGCCGGCGAGGACGTCACTGTTGTCAAGGACGAGGTGATCGAGCTGGAGACCTTCGACCCTGAGGTCTTCGAGGAAGGCGCCGCTCCTGCCGAATCGCGCGAGGATGCCCCTGCAACCAACGACAGCGGGCCGGAAAAGGCGGCAAAATAGGGCCTGTTGCACGATTCGCGACAGCAAGCGTTTTTCGGGCCGCATGTGCATAGCGGGGACGGGGACGTTTGACGTCTCGACGGGGCGCGCTTGGAATCGGATACCGTCCGCCTTATGGCACAAAATGCGACCCTCATCTCAGGCCGGCTCAAGGCAGCGCCCGCTGCCGACGAGTCCCTCCCCTTTCGTCAGGCCCCGCACAACTTGGAAGCGGAGCAGGCGCTACTTGGCGCTATCCTCGTAAATAACGAGGCGATGGACCGCGTGTCCTCGTTCCTCGAGCCGCAACACTTTTTCGATCCGTTGCACCAGCAGATCTTCGACACGACGTCGAAGCTCATTCATGCCGGCAAGCAAGCAACGCCTATTACGCTAAGGACGTTCTTCGAGAACGCCGAGCCGATCTCACCCATGCTGACGGTCCCGCAATATTTGGGCACGCTGGCAGCAACCGCGACCACCATCATCAACGCGGAAGAGTACGGCCGCACGGTCTACGATCTCGCCACGCGCCGCGCGCTGATCATCATCGGCGAGGACATGGTCAATTCCGCCTTTGACAGTGCTGTCGACCATCCACCCAAGACGCAGATCGAGGACGCCGAAACGCGGCTCTACGATCTTGCCGAGCAGAACAAATATGGTCAGGGTTTTCTCGGCTTTAATGCGGCCCTCACAAACGCCATTGATATGGCGAATGCAGCTTACCAACGCTCTGGCCATTTATCCGGGCTCGCAACGGGTCTTGCGGACCTCGACGCCAAGCTCGGCGGAATGCAACCTTCCGACCTGATTATTCTTGCCGGTCGCCCGAGTATGGGCAAGACCGCGCTCGCCACCAACATCGCTTACAACATCGCCCGCAACTTCCGCGCCGAACAGCAGTCCGATGGCACCGAGAAAGCAATCGACGGGGCCATCGTTGGCTTCTTCTCTTTGGAGATGTCGGCCGAGCAGCTGGCCACCCGAATCCTATCCGAGCAAACGGAAATTTCGAGCGAGAAGATCCGCCGTGGCATGATCGATGAGCCTGATTTCCGTAAGCTCGTGGACGTGAGCCGCGAGATGAGTGAGATCCCGCTCTACATTGACCAGACGGGCGGAATCTCGATCGCACAGCTCGCCTCGCGTGCGCGCAAACTAAAGCGCCAGAAGGGGTTGGGGCTGCTTGTTATCGACTACTTACAGCTTCTGACCGGACACAAGCGCCAGAACGAAGGCCGCGTCCAAGAGGTCTCCGAGATCACGACCAGTCTCAAGGCGCTCGCGAAGGAACTCAACGTTCCCATCCTTGCCCTCTCCCAGCTCTCCCGCCAAGTCGAGCAGCGCGACGACAAACGGCCACAGCTCTCCGACTTGCGCGAGTCGGGCTCGATTGAGCAAGACGCCGACGTTGTCATGTTCGTCTACCGCGAGGAGTATTACCTCGAGCGCCAGAAGCCGTCCGAGGGCAAAGTCGAGGAAATGCTGAAGTGGCAGCAGGAGATGGGCCTTGTTCATGGTAAGGCCGAGGTCATCGTCGGCAAGCAGCGCCACGGGCCTACGGGCACCGTGGCACTGACCTTCGAGGCCCAGTTTACGCGCTTTTCCAACATGGCCCGCGACTATCAGGTTCCTAATTACGTGGGGTAACTGCCTCGTTTACACCCCGATTTGGGACTAAAGTCTGATCGTTCACTTGGACGCGCTTGAGCTGTTCCAAGTGAAACGTGAATCAGTCTTTACACTTTTGATTTAGAGTAAGATTCACTCATCTGTTGGAGAACTCCCGGGCCAAGGCTGAGTGATTCCATCAAGAACGATCTTGCTCTAGAAAGAGTGTTGTTAGAGGCTTCTCGAGGTGAAGCTCCATGCATGACATTCGGGCTCGCCGCACACGGCCTTACCCAGGCGAAGCCTCGCCGAAGGTGGAGTTGGGCGTGGCCAGCGTGTCCAAGCGAAAGTCCTCAAAAGAGGTACCGCGCAACGTCTCCGCAGGCGCAACCGGCGCGATCGTCATCGATCTTGCTCAGATCCGCGCCAATTGGCGTGCGCTTGCTCACAACGTTGCACCTGCCGAGTGCGGGGCTGTGGTCAAGGCCGATGCCTATGGCGTTGGCGCCGCGCGCATCATTCCCGCCCTCGCTGACGCCGGTTGCCGAAGCTTTTTTGTCGCCACACCTGAAGAGGCTCGAGACGCACGCGCGCTCGCAACCGATGCGGCGATTTACGTCCTTGATGGATTGCTACCTGGAACAGCACGCCAATTGGTGAGCATCAGCGCCACTCCCGTGCTTGCCAGTTTAGGTGAGGTGCGCGAGTGGGCCGCTCACACCTCCGATGACACCGATCTTCCGCCTGCGGCCTTGCATATTGATACAGGGCTCAATCGGCTTGGTATGCGCCAAGATGAGGTCGAAGAGCTTTCACGCGATGCGGCCCTCTTGGCACGTTTAAGATTTGCGCTCGTTATGAGCCACCTTGCCTGCGCTGACGAGGCGGGCCATCCCATGAACCTCGAACAGATCGATACCTTCAACCGTCTCCGCGCCACTTTACCATTTGCGCCGGCGAGCATCGTTGCCTCGGACGGGATGATGCTTGGTGCTGAATATCATTGCGATCTGGTACGCCCTGGTTACTCACTCTATGGCGGCCAGGCTGCGCCCGAACGCCTTGCACCGGTTGGCCCTGTCGTGCGCGTGAGCGCACGTATTCTGCAGGTGCGCGACGTTGCCCGTGGTGACCGCATTGGCTACTCTGCCAGCTACCGCGCACACAAGGCCCGGCGCATTGCCACTGTCGCGGCGGGCTATGCCGATGGTGTTTTCCGCCACGCGAGTTCGACCGACGAGGAGCCTGGCGGTGCGGTCAGTATCGGCGGCAAGCACGCACCCATCGTCGGGCGCGTGTCGATGGATTTGATCACCGTCGACGTGACGGATATCGACAATCCTGCCCCCGCACCGGGCGATTGGGTCGACCTCGTCGGACCTGAACTCGCAATCGAGACCGTTGGCGCCAGCGCCATGACTATTGGCTATGAAGTTCTGACGCGGCTCGGATCCCGCTTCCATCGCATCTATCTCGACCAAAGCGACTGATCGCACATGGGCAAGGCGAGCAAGACGTCATTCGTCTGCCAGAGCTGCAGCGCTGTCTCGCCGCGCTGGGCGGGGAAATGCGCTGCTTGTGGCGAGTGGAATACGCTAATCGAGGAGACCGACGTCGCCGCACCGCCGGGCACGGGGTTGGCGCGCGCCCGCAAAGGGCGCGTGATCGCGCTTGAGACGCTGAGGGGCGGCGGCAAGGAGGCGCCGCGCTTCTCCACGGGCCACGTCGAGCTCGACAGGGTGACGGGCGGTGGGCTCGTGCCGGGTTCCGCTTTGCTGATCGGTGGCGAGCCAGGCGTAGGCAAGTCAACGCTGGTTTTGCAGCTTGCGGCCAAGCTCTCCAGTGCTGGACGCCACGCGATCTACTTTTCGGGAGAGGAAGCTTCCGCACAAGTACGGTTGCGAGCTGAGCGGCTTGGCCTTTCCGACGCACCCGTTGCTCTCGCGAGTGAAACCAATCTTGCCAGTATTCTCGCAACGCTGGAGGGCGGCAAACGCGCTGATCTCATCGTCATCGATTCCATTCAAACTCTTTGGGCCGAGGCCATCGAAGCCGCACCCGGCACCGTGAGCCAGGTACGTGCGGCCGCTCATGCCCTCATCCGGCATGCCAAGACCACGGGAAGCACCCTGCTGATGGTCGGACACGTGACCAAGGATGGTCAGATCGCCGGCCCGAAGGTGATCGAGCACATGGTCGACACCGTGTTGTATTTCGAAGGAGATCGCGACCACACCTATCGCATTTTGCGAGCCGTTAAGAACCGCTTCGGCGCAACGGACGAGATCGGTGTCTTCGAGATGGCCTCGGAGGGGCTGCGCGAGGTTGCAAACCCCTCGGAGCTCTTCCTCGGTGACCGCGATGCCTCAAGTCCCGGCGCCGCCGTATTTGCCGGTATCGAGGGCACGCGCCCTCTGCTCGTCGAAATCCAAGCGCTTGTTGCACCATCAGGCCTGGGCACACCGCGCCGCGCTGTCGTCGGTTGGGACGCCAACAGATTATCCATGCTGCTGGCCGTGCTCGAGGCGCGGGCTGGTGTGTCGTTTACGGGGCAAGATGTTTATCTCAATGTCGCTGGCGGTCTTAAGATCACCGAACCCGCTGCCGACCTCGCCGCAGCGGCTGCGTTGCTATCCTCGCTGTCGGGTGTTGCGATTCCGCGACACCAAGTACACTTCGGCGAAGTGTCACTTTCGGGGGCCATAAGGGCTACTCCGCTCATGGCGCTAAGACTAAAAGAGGCGCAAAAACAGGGATTTAGGCGCGCCGTCATGCCTGCTCAGGCTGAGGTGGAAACGAAAATGTCGAAGTTGACGCTGCGCCGGGTCACCCATTTGAGAGAGCTTGCGGACGGGTCGCTGCCATGCGACTGACAAACGGCGGCCCCAGCATGTCGAGAGGCTGCTGACAACGGGGATTTCGTTCATGATTGGGCCGCTGACTTACCTCGACGCTGCACTCATTGCCGTAGCGTTCATCTCCGGCCTTCTGGCGATGTATCGGGGATTCGCACGAGAGATGCTCTCCATCGTCTCGTGGCTCGTGGCGGCGGCCGCCGTCCTTTACTTTGTGCTCTACCACAAGCCCTTCGCCGAAGAGATGGCGCAGCAGATGGGCACCCAGGTGGCCGTCGCGCAAATTGTCGTGGGTGCTCTTATCTTTGTGATTGTGCTCATCGTGGTGCACTTGATCACGGCCCGCCTCTCCGATGCCATCCTCGACAGCCGGATCGGCATGTTCGACAGAATCCTCGGGTTCATCTTCGGCGTTTTCAGGGGCTTTATCCTGATCGTGATCCCGTTCATGTTTTACGAGGCGTTCTTTCCAAATCCAGAACAGCAATACACCTGGGTGCGCGATTCGGCCTCCCTCCCTTATATTAAGACCACTGGCGACGCCCTGCGCTCTATGCTGGAAACTAACCTCCCCTCCTCGCTTGCAGCGCCTCCAGGAGACCAACAAAGCTGGTTGGAAAAGCCGAGCGGCGGCGAATTGGCGCTTGAACGCCGCGTCAGGTATCATATTTCTGTCACGTAGCAGGTACGCGCTGGCTGACGCGGCTGACGATCAACCAGCGTTAACGTTTGCGTGCCTTCGTGAAGCACTGCAGGGCACCAGCGGGAGGTGGCCATGAGCTATAGTCACGAAGCGGACCAAAAATTCCGTGGGCCTGGATATCTCCGGTACGGAGACGACAGGCTCCGCGAGGAATGTGGAGTCTTCGGTGTTCTTGGGCACGCCGATGCCGCCGCGATCACCGCGCTCGGTCTCCACGCGCTGCAGCACCGCGGCCAAGAAGCCTGCGGCATCGTTTCATACGATGGCAAGCAGTTCCATTCCGAACGGCGTATGGGCCTCGTGGGTGACAATTTCTCCCGCGCAAGCGTGATCCAAAGGCTCCAGGGTCACATTGCCATAGGCCACAATCGCTACTCGACGACGGGCAATGCGGTTTTGCGCAATGTGCAACCGCTGTTCGCCGACATTGACACTGGTGGCTTTGCCATCGGCCACAACGGAAACTTTACCAACGCGCTGACGTTGCGCAACGAGCTGATCTCCTCTGGCGCAATCTGCCAGTCGACATCCGACACAGAAGTGATCTTGCATCTGCTCTCGCGCTCGCCAAAGCGGCGCATTGTTGAACGCTTCGTAGACGCGCTGCGTCAGATCGAAGGTGCTTATGCGCTCGTCGCCCTCACCAACGACATGCTGATCGGTGCACGCGATCCTATTGGCATCCGTCCTTTGGTCATTGGCCAGCTCGGCTCTTCGTATGTGCTCGCATCGGAGACCTGTGCACTCGACATAGTAGGTGCGAAGTTCCTGCGCGAGGTGGAAAACGGCGAGGTCGTCGTCATCACCGAACACGGACTGGAAAGCCACCGTCCCTTCCCGCTGCGACCTGCGCGGCCCTGTATCTTCGAGTACATCTATTTCGCGCGGCCCGATTCCATTGTGGGGGGACGCACCGTCTATGACATCCGCAAGCAGATGGGCGTGCAGCTCGCCCGCGAGGCTCCCGCCGGCACCGACGTCATTGTTCCCATACCCGACTCAGGCGTTCCCGCCGCCATTGGCTTTTCACAAGAGGCCGACGTTCCCTTCGAGCTCGGCATCATCCGCAATCACTACGTGGGCCGCACCTTCATTGAACCCGAGCAGCGCATCCGCGCGCTGGGCGTGAAGCTCAAGCATTCGGCCACGGCCAGCATTATTCGCGGCAATCGTATTGTGCTCGTTGATGACAGCGTCGTGCGCGGTACGACCTCGAAAAAGATCGTCGGACTGATGTATGAGGCCGGCGCCAAAGAGGTCCACATGCGCATTGCTTCGCCGCCCATCACGAATCCCGACTATTACGGCATCGATACGCCCCTAAAGGTGGAACTACTGGCCGCCAACAAGAACCTGGAGGAGATGCGCGAATTCCTAGGCGCCGACTCCCTGGCCTTCCTTTCCGTCGAAGGCATCTACCGCGCCCTTGGATGTGATCACCGAGATACACAAAATCCACAGTTCACAGATCACTGCTTCACGGGCGAATACCCAACCTCGCTAACCGACCAGAATGGTCAGTCCGCCCCGCGGCAGTTGTCACTGCTTGCCGAGGTTGGGTAGGCCGGCTTCGCTGGTCTCGACTGGACACCTATTTTTGGTTTGGAAACCAGAACGAGCTCTGAGGCTTGCCTCTAGGCCCGGGTGGCGGCTAGGTGTCAAGGAGAACAAAGAACACGCCCGCCCGCACTCCGGATCTGGCCAATGACATCCAAGACGTCGTTTACGAACCGCCTAGCCCTCGTAACGGGCGCCTCGCGCGGGATTGGCCGTGCGGTAGCGCTGGCACTGGCGCGCCAGGGCGCCCACGTCATCATAACGGCACGCACGGTTGGAGCCCTAGAAGAGCTTGACGATGAGATCAGGACGTTGGGCGGCAAGACAACGCTCCTTACGCTCGACCTGTGCGATGGCGCAAAAATCGACCAGCTCGGACCGACCCTCTATCAGCGCTGGGGCAAGCTCGATATTCTTATTGGGAATGCCGGAATCCTCGGTCCCCTCTCACCGCTTAACCACGTCACCGAAGATGCGTGGAAGACAGTGCTCGACATCAATCTGACTGCGAACTGGCGGCTTATCCGCACGCTCGATCCACTGCTCAAACATTCTGATGCCGGGCGCGCAGTGTTCACCACCTCTTCGGGTGCGGCGAGTGCAAAGCGTGCCTACTGGGGACCCTATGGCGTCTCGAAGGCGGGCCTAGAGACGCTGGTCAAGACATACGCGCTCGAGGTTGAAAGCACACCTGTGCGCGCCAACCTCATCGATCCCGGCGCCATCCAAACCGAGATGCGCGCCAAAGCGTTCCCCGGCGAAGATCCCAAAACGCTCCCAACGTCTGAGGACGTAGCGCCACTGTTTTTGGAGTTGGCCGCCCCTGAGTGTACGCTCAATGGCCGCGTGGTAAACTTTCGCGAATGGCAGAATCCCAAACTGAAGCCAAAGCCAAAACGTTCGCCCCCCTCCTCCACCAGAAAAACTGACGCTAGTAGCGCTTAGCCGACTTCGATCACCATCCCGTCAAAAGCCGGCGCGACGCCCTCGGGCAGTTCGCGCTTGAGTGCGTCGTAGTCGAGATCGGTCGTCATATGGGTCAGGACGGCGCGCTTGGGTTTCAGCCGTCCAATCCATTCGCGTGCGAGTTTGACGTGGAAATGGCTTGGATGCGGCGTGAAGCGCAGCGCATCCACGACCCACACATCAAGACCCTGCAGCAACGGTATCGAAGCTTCGGGCACGTCGCTGATGTCGGGCGAATAGGCAAAACCGCCGATGCGGAATCCCAGCGAGGTCATATCGCCGTGCGCCTGCGGGATGGGAATGGCCTCGATGGGACCGGCCGGGCCATCGATCACAATAGGGTCAGGTGGTTTGATGATGTGCGGATTGAGGATTGCGGGGTAGCCCGAGCCAGGCGGCTTCAAGAAACAGTAACCGAACCTTTGCTCCAAGCTGGCCAGCGTCTCGGCATCGGCCCAGATGTCGATACGCTGCTTCATCGCGTAACACACCATGCGCAGATCATCGATACCGTGAGTGTGATCGGCATGGTCGTGCGTAAAGAGGACGCCGTGAAGCGCATCGGCACGCACGCTCAACAACTGCTCACGCAGGTCGGGCGATGCATCGATCAAGACGCGCGTGCACTGGCCGTTGGCGGTTCGCTCGACAAGCGCTGCGCATCGCCGCCTTCGGTTCTTGGGATTGGCGGGGTCACAGGCACCCCACATGGTCCCAATGCGCGGCACACCGCCTGATGAACCGCAACCGAGGATCGTAACCCGTAAACTCATGCTGCAGCTGTACCACTGGCCTCAGGCCGCGGCACTTTCTTAAAGAGACGGTGGAAATTCTGCGTCGTGGCCGCCGCCAGCTCGTCGATGGAAAGGCCGCGCGCCTCGGCGATCGCGGCCGCCGTGTGGACCACATAGGCCGGCTCGTTCGTCTTGCCACGATAGGGCATGGGCGCCAGAAACGGCGCGTCGGTCTCAACCAGCAAGCGCTCAAGCGGCACGGATTTAGCAATCTCGCGCAACGCATCCGACTTCTTGAAGCTGACCACTCCGGAAAATGAGACATAGAGGCCGAGCTCCAGCGCGCGCGCCGCCAACTCTGGTCCGCCAGTATAGCAATGCAAGATCGCCGGGAACGGACCTTTGGTGTGCTCGTCTTCTAGAATTTGCACGGTGTCCTCCTCCGCATCACGCGTGTGAATCTCCAGCGGAAGACCGGTCTGGCGCGCAGCGGCGATATGGCGGCGAAACCCTTCCGCCTGAGCTTCTGGGCTCGAGTGCTTGTAGTAATAGTCCAGCCCCGCCTCCCCGATTGCCACCACCTTGGGATGCTCGCTGAGGCGCACGATCTCCTCAAGTGGAATATCGAGTTCCTCATGTGCGTTGTGGGGGTGCGTGCCCACCGAGCAATAGACGTTCGCGTGCTCCTCGGCGATGCCCAGAATTTCCGGAAACCGCCGGATGCGCGTGGAGATGGTCACGAGCACGCCAACGCCGGCCTCACGCGCGCGCGCCAGCACGCCGGCACGATCCTCCGCCAGCTGCGGAAAGTCGAGATGGCAGTGATGGTCGACAAACTTCATGAGGCGGTCTTCTTGTCCTTAGCCACTTTTGCCTTGCCCGTTTTCTTGTTGCCTTGGCCTTTCGGCTCCGACTTCTTGGTCGCTGCTTTCTCAGCGACGCCATCAGGCCTCAGGCTCAACGTAGCGTGGAAACACGCCGGTAGGTTCGGGCAAGACGGTGCCTGGTTGAAGCCGTCCCGCCGCGCCCAATGCCTTGAACGTGTGTGCATCGACGGGCTGCCCTAAGAGGCCCAGAAGCTTCTCGGCCGAATGAGGCATGACCGGTGCAGCGAGGATCGCAAGCTGGCGTACGACTTCCGCGGTCACATAGAGAATGGTCGCCATGCGTTCGGGGTCGGACTTCTTTTTCGCCCAAGGCTCCTCACCGGCAAAGTAACGGTTTGCTTCCGCCACCACCGCCCACACCGCGTCGAGGTATTTCGTCACCGCCTGGCGGTCCATTGCATCGCGCGCCTTTGCGTAGATTGCATCGGCCTCAGCAAGGATCGCCTGATCGGCGTCGGTGAATGCACCGGAACTAGGAACCCTACCTCCGCAGTTCTTGGCAATCATCGACAGTGAGCGCTGTGCAAGGTTTCCCAAGTCGTTGGCAAGATCGGCATTGATGCGGTTGACGATCGCCTCGGTGCTGTAATTTCCGTCATGTCCGAAGACAACATCACGCAGAAAAAAGTAGCGCACGGGGTCGAGACCATAGGCGTGTACGAGGTCGAATGGGTCGATGACGTTGCCGACAGACTTCGACATCTTCTCACCTTTGTTCAGGACGAACCCGTGCGAGAATACGCGAGCGGGAAGCGGAAGCCCCGCCGACATCAAGAACGCCGGCCAGTAGACCGCGTGAAAACGCAGAATATCCTTTCCGATGACGTGTACGTCGGCCGGCCAGAAGCTCCAACGCTTATCCTTTTCATCAGGGAAGCCGACGCCGGTGAGATAATTGGTCAAGGCATCGACCCACACGTACATCACGTGATTTTCCGTCCCCTCCTTCGCATCACGCTTTCCGTTGGGAACCGGAATGCCCCAGTTGATCGTCGCGCGCGAGATAGACAGATCATCCAGGCCGCCCTTTACAAAGCTCAAGACCTCGTTGCGCCGCTCAGGCGGTAGGATGAAGTCGGCGTGCGCTTCATAGTGCGCCAGCAGCTTGTCCTCGTAAGCCGAAAGGCGGAAGAAGAGCGTCTCCTCCTCAGTCCACTCCACGGGCGTGCCTTGCGGCCCGCGGCGCACGCCGTCGTCGCCAAGGGTGGTCTCGGTCTCGTTGTAGAACGCCTCATCGCGCACTGAGTACCAGCCAGAGTACGTCTCCAGGAAGATGTCGCCCGACTTCTCCATGCGCCGCCAGATCTCCTCGCATGCGCGGTAGTGGCGCGTCTCGGTTGTGCGAATGAAATCATCGTTGGACAAACTGAGCAGGCCCGCCATCTCGCGGAATCGCTTGGCGTTGCGGTCGGCCAGCTCCCTGGGTGTCAGACCCTGCGCCGCCGCGGTCTGTTTCATCTTGAGGCCATGCTCGTCCGTACCAGTTAGGAAGAAGACCTCCTTTCCGTCAAGACGTTCAAAACGCGCTATCGCGTCCGTCGCAATCGCCTCATAGGCATGACCGATGTGCGGTTGTCCGTTAGGATAAGAAATCGCGGTGGTGATGTAGAATTTGGTGGGCCCGCTCATGGGATTGAAGTCCTCGTGATGACAGATGGTAGATGCGAAAGTTTTGACGTCCAGATGTGAATTGCCGCTCTTCGCCTCACATTTGGGCGCCGTGCCCAATCAAGGCTGTCAACATTCGCATCGCAGTCATCTGCTCAGCGGGTTTTCGATGTCAGCTAACGGACGTTACGGCTGCGTAGCTTCGACCAAGCCGCTCACCGTGTCCAGGATGAGAGTTTTGCGGTCCAGGTTGAGCGCCATTGTCTCAGCCTTCTCGCGGGCTACTCTTTCCCACAGGGCAGCAAAGGAGGCAAGCTTGGCCTCGCCGATTAGGCGGGCGGCAACCTCGCGCTCTGCAGCCGTACCCTCGCCCGTGACTTGGGCGCGAATGAGCCGGGCGAGATGACCGATAAATAATTCGAAAAAGAGTTCGAAACGCTGCTGGGCAGCCGCCGGCTGCAGCTCATCGGCCAGCGCATGCACGCCGCGCCAATCGACTCGCGGCAAGCTCGCGGTGAGCTTTGCGATACGCTCGTGCAGTTCCCGTCCGCCCGAAGCCCACAGACCTAAAAGGCGTCCGACGCTGCCCTCCGACAGTCGTTCCAACACCGGCCAGTCAACCACGCCTGGTTCCCTCTGGTCCGTGGCTTCTAGCGCCTGGGTTGCCGCGGCCCGCAGCGCGTCGTTCGACAGCGGCTGGAGGGCGAGTGTGCGGCAGCGCGACCGAATGGTTGGCAACAACCGTCCCGGTGCCGACGATACAAGTAGGAACACAGTACCCGGTGGCGGCTCCTCCAGAGACTTTAGAAGCGTGTTGGCGGCGTTGATGTTTAGCTCGTCCGCTTTATCGACGATGACGATGCGCCATGTGTCATCGGCAGCGCGATGCGCCAGGAATGAGCGCAGGCGGCGCACTGCATCGGTGGGGATTGAGGCGGTGAAACGTTTTGTCTTGGTGTCGTAGGCTCGCCGAATGAGGAGCAGGCCCGGATGCGAAAGCGCACGCACCTGATGGCTGGCAACGGTGTCATCGGAAACCTCTAAGCTTTGGCCTTTGGGATCCCGCTCGTCAGGACCTGCTAGAGCGGCCCGAGCGAAGCGATAGGCCAGCGTCGCCTTGCCAATTCCATCGCGACCAGCGAGCAACCAGCCATGGTGCATGCGCCCGCTGGAAAGTGCTTTAGCCAGGGTGCGCTCTGCCTCATCATGTCCAAACAAAGTCTGCGTTTCGCGCGGGTGCAGCGCACCGTCGAGACGGTCTGCCTCCGGCAACGATTCGATTTGGGTAGCGGCGGGCGCGCGGGCCATCAGCGCGGCTCCTTCAGCAGTCGGTCAGTGATGCCGCTCCAGATCGCATCCGCTACGGCTTGCTCATCGGCACTTGCGTCGATGAGTAAGCATCGTTGGGGCTCCGCCTTGGCGATCGCTGCAAACGCCTCGCGTAGCTTCTGGTGAAAATCGAGGCCGCGCCGTTCGTAGGCATCTGGCGTAGCGCTCGCCTGTGGTGCCTCGTTGCGTCGCGACTCAACGCGCTGCAGGCCAGTCTCGACGGGAAGATCGAGGATGACTGTTACGTCAGGAGACGTCGGCTTGACGACAATCTCTTCAAGCGCATGGAACGCATCCAGAGACAGACCGCCGGCATCGCACTGGTAGGCGCGTGTTGAATCAGAAAAGCGGTCGCAGATGACCCAGCGCCCACAGAGCAGCGCGGGACGCACTGTCTTGTCCAAATGATCCGCCCGTGCCGCATAGAATAGAAGCGCTTCCGACAAGGCGGAGTGCGCTGGTGTTTTTGGATTCAGGATGATGGAGCGCAACGTCTCGGCGAACGGCGAGCCGCCGGGCTCACGTGTTAGGAGCAGATCGAGGCTGCGGGCGCGCAGGCGTTCGGCTAGAAGCCGCACTTGCGTGGACTTTCCAGCCCCTTCACCGCCTTCAAAGGTGATGAATTTTCCCACTGTTGCCATTACGCTGATCCACCGTGCGCTCGCCTCTCAATTGAGACCTTGCGTCCGGGCGCTACACCCGGTCGATGCCGTGGTTATCATGCTTAAGAGAGGCAGCGCTAGAGCGGGATCCAGCCCAGCGCCAAATGCGCCAAAGAGTCGAGGCCGCGACGGAACAAACTGCCTGGCTCCACGTCCTCAGCGGCATAGAGCGGCACCTCGTTAACGGCATTCGTCTGGCTCGTCACGCGCAGCTTGGCCACCTGATCGCCTTTGCGGATTGGCGGCTTCAATGGACCCTGATAGGTGATTTCCGCCCTCAAGCGCGGGTTCTCGGGAACGCGCGGCAGAATGACGGAGACTTCGCCCTTGCCGACGAGAGGAACATAAAAGCGCTCGCCACCCCACACGCGCGCATAGCCGACCGTCTCATCTGCATTGAAAAGTTTGAACGATGTGAAGCTGCGAAAGCCCCAGTTCAAAAGCTTGATACTTTCCGATTTGCGGGCCCGTTTCGTCGGCAGCCCCATCACGACCGCGATCAAGCGCTTGCCATCCTGTTGCGCCGACGAAACCATCCCATAGCCCGATGCCTTGATGTAGCCTGTCTTGAGCCCATCAGCACCGATACCCGCCGACAGCAGTGGATTGCGATTGTAGAATTTGTGCCTTCGGTACTTAAAGAGCTTCTGGGAGAAGATTTTGTAAAATTCGGGATACTCGTGAATAATATGGCGCGCGAGCAAAGCAAGCTCACGCGCAGTCATCAGTTGATCTGGATGATAGAGCCCCGAGGGATTCCTGAAAGTAGATTTGGTCATCCCGAGGCGGCGAGCCTCGACCGTCATCCGTTTTGCAAAGGCTTCCTCCGAACCACTGATGCCTTCCGCAACAGCGATGCTGGCGTCGTTGCCCGATTGAACGATCATGCCCTTCAGAAGATCGCTGATTGTCGCCTTGGTATTTATAGGCACGAACATCGCCGACGTGCGCGAAGGTGCCCCGCCTGTGCGCCATGCGTGCTCGCTCATGACGAACTCGTCATCAAGCGAGAGACGTCCGTCCGTGATCGCCTTGAAGACCACGGCAAGCGTCATCAGCTTGCTCATGCTTGCCGGTGGCAGCAGTTCATCGGCATTGTGCTGGAACAGAATCGCGCCAGTATCTGCGTCCATCAAGATCGCAGCCTTGGCGCGCGTGCCGAAATTTTTACTTTGCCCCTCATCGGCCGAGCCAAAACTGAGCGCCGCCACCGCGAGTATTGCGAACGACCGCAAGGTGGCGTTGCCAATGCGCCAATTGGCCAAAAATGACATGTCGTCCTTCAGAATCCTTTTAACAATGCGCCCTCCCGCAAACTATCAAAGCAACAGCCTCACGGTGTCAACGCTATAGGCCTGCGTGCCTCTCGCTATTCCAATATATGAACACGATCGACAATTCCAAGATCCGCGATCTGCGCGATGACGGCGGCGGCCTCGGCTTCATCGAAGGGTCCGAGCTGCACGCGAAAAATTGGCTTTGGCCCTGAATTCAGTGGCTCCACCGCAACGTGTCCCAATCCCTTTAACTCGTAGCGCCTGCGCTCAGCCTGTGCACGCGAAGAAAAGACGCCGGCCCCCACGTAGGAGCGTGGTGGTCCACCTAGGCTTGCCCGCTGGGTCGCAAAGGCATTGCCCAATGACGCAACTTTGGTATTGCGATTCCTCGCGATGGACCTAGTGGACGCCGTTACGATAGGCTCCGCTCTACCGCTTTGCGTGCGGAGCGCTGAGCCATCGGCCAACCGGCGACGTGTTCGATACCAGCGTTGGGTGGCCAAATACCGGTGTTCGGCGACGTCACTGCCGTTGAGAGGCGCAGGTCCGGCATAACGCACGCGAACGCGCGCTAGGCCCTGGCCCATAAAACCAAGCTCACGCGCAGAACGCTTCGACAGGTCGATAATCCGATCGTTGACGTAAGGACCGCGATCATTGATGCGCACCAAAATCGTGCGGCCGTTTTTCCGGTTCGTCACATAAGCATAAGACGGTAGCGGCAACGTGCGATGGCCCGCCGTCAGCGCGTTCATGTCATAGATTTCTCCGTTAGCCGTGCGCCGCCCATGGAACGCAGTTCCGTACCAGGAGGCCACACCGCTGCGGTCGTACTTGGGATCTTTGCGTGGCACGTACCATCGCCCAGAGACCTTGTAAGGCTTGCCCACTTTATAGTGCCCGCCGCCCTTGGGGATATTGCGGCTGCCGCTCACGACACGCGCGCTCGTCATCACGCCAAGGTCAGTATAGCGCGTTGCAGTGCTTTGCGAGCACGCGCCAAGCACGGCCGCCGACACCAGAACACAAGTTGTAGAACGAAGAATACGTTGCTGAGACGGGGCCCGAGCTTGTGCCTTTCGTGCCGACTGCAACTCTGTCGCAGGATGAGTTCCCGCGCTACGCACACACATACACCACCCCGCCTGTCGCTTGTTAACCGTACACCTCCATCTCCAAGCAACAAAAGGCGCGCTGCCGGGCTTGAGGGCGCTTCAAGCATCGCAAAAAACGCTTAGGATTGGGTAAAGACCTAGTGAACTTGAGAGATGTTGGCAGGGCGTATAGGGTCGCGCGCGCAAGCCAGGATGGGTGGCCGAGTGGTTGAAGGCACCGGTCTTATGCCGCCCGCTCCGGCTTCGAGATCGTCGAGACGTTCTACGACGCGGCCGTGTCTGGCGCGGACCCCATCGAGGAGCGGTCTGGCTTTTCAGCGCTCCTTATCGCATCGAGGCCAACGGCGTCAGAACGGTCATCGTTGAGGATCAAAGCCGCTTCGCGCGTGACATGCAGGCCCATGTGCTCGGCCTGGCTCTGCTCCGCGAGCGCGACGTGCATCTGCTCGCATCCAACGGGACCGATCTGACGGACGAAACAGACGAGATGACAGAGGCGATGATCCACATCGCGGCCGTCTTCTCTGCCCTGGAGAAGAAACGCCTGGTGAAGAAGCTCAAAGCCGCCCGAGATCGCAAGCGGGCAAAGGAGGGCAAGTGCGAGGGCAGGAAATCGCACGCCGAACCCCACCCCGAGGCCGTGGCTCTTGCCAAGCGGCTCCGCCGGGCCAGCCCCAAGACCGGGGAGCGTATGAGCCTGCGTCGTATCGGCCTCAAGCTCGCCGAGACTGGCCATCTCAACGAGCGGGGGCAGCCATTCCACCCCAACAGCATCAGGATGATGGTCGAGGGGTGACGACAGAGATTTGACGGTTGCCTGCAAAGGCACAGTCAAGAAGAAGACCCGCTCGGAGAGATCCGGGCGGGCCGTTGGTCTTTCTTGCCGGCGGCAGGAAAAAGGGCGCTGGTCCGTGGCAAGAACTAGCGCCCATCAATGCCACGCGCACCGCAACAATGCTCAAACACCACAACCGAAGTACGTCTTGCGACATGAAAACACGCAACGAAACGATCAAAGAGCCACCGCCATTGGCCAGATCTCCACCAACAAGCGAAGCTCGGCTCAACGTGACGTTGTTGGCCGAGGAAAAATTGGGCGCACTGAACGAAAATGAAGGACTACTTGGGGAATGTCGGCTTAGACACGCTGCCAAGGCGGATGAGATGGCTGGTCTTCTCAAGCTTCGGTTTCATAGGAGGATGTCCTTCTGAAGTTCTCCGTGTTGCCACACAAGAAATTGGCAGCTTCCCAACGAAAACCAATACCCGGATCGAGGTACAACTTTAGTTCAACAAGAGAACCTTCTTAAGGGCACCTCGAAAAATATCCCATTCGCCGATTTATGCGAGTCTGATGCCTGACAGATTGATTCGGGCGGGGCACGATGGCGCAGATTGGGTTTTTCGATTCCGACAGGCGGCTTGAGCTGCTGTCGAAGAAAGGTGATCGGCTTGAGGCGATCGACAAGCTTGTTAG
>JAAERO010000035.1 GCA_024230315.1 Hyphomicrobium sp. | reverse complement strand
GGGACGCATCGGATTTTGCTTCACCCGTTGGGTGCACCATTATGACCCCGCATCTATTCGCCTAAGATGCTGATGATAATATCTGAATCGGTAAGTTGGGCCTCTCTCTAACCGACTTATCTGGGCAATGCGGGCTCACTCCACTCAACGTCGCGCCGAATGTGCGCTCGAGCGAGGGCAGGAGAAGTTGCGCGATGCTCGCATCCACCTGGCCCATGAAGGCGCCGATGGAGACGACGCCTACGACCAGCCAACGATAGGAGGGAAGCTGCGCCAGCGATGCCACCGGTGGGGGTTCGCGCCCCTTCAAAATGGCGTCCCGGACCGCCGAGATCGACCAAGCACTAGCATCCATGCCGAGATTGGACTCGCTCCAAGCGTGAAATGAGAAGCGCGCGTCGCCCCCTGTCAGTATGGCATTGGTGTCCGTAGTTGCGCATTAACGAAACGCGTGCGGACAATTGGCAAATAGGGGCTGCTGTCGGATTCTCACGCTCAGGACAAAAGGCCGTTACCGCGGCACGGAAAGGGGTCGCCCTTTTGCCGAATGACCTGTTACACCATAGCATTATCGTCGCCTGTTGTCAACGGCGGAGTAAAAACCGGCCACCGTGGCGGAGTAACATTAGGCCAGCTGATGTAGGGGCGGTTGAAGCAGGAAGGCCCCTTTAGCTAAAGGGGCCTTCTTGTTTTCGGCGGTTGGTGTGGTGCTGTCAGGTTGT
>JAAERO010000034.1 GCA_024230315.1 Hyphomicrobium sp. | reverse complement strand
GTGGGTGACTGCTGATATCCGAGCCCACGCAGGATTGTCTCAGCGACATCGGACAACGGATAGTTTGCATAAATCCCATAAGCCGACACCGCCAAGCATTGTGTTCCGGCTGGTGCCAACCGATAGACACTCTCCAGTTCCCGGTCCAGATCCTGATAGAGCTCGAGCATTCGTCGCTCGCCTTCTTCGTCGTAGGTCCAGCACAGATGTCCTGCGCTGTGCAGCTCTGCGCATCCGAATATGTAGAGATCTCGATCCCCTCGCTCAACGGCCTCTCGGAACATGCGGCCGCAAGTGGCGATCCGCTCCTTTGACAACCGGAAGTTCTTCTCCCGCGTTCGTGGTGTGTCTTTCAAGTCGATCGCGATCGGTCGTGCTGGTTTTCCGAAACGCTCCGTGACCTCGCTCAGGAGGGTCGTGGGATGTGAAGTAGGCGTAGGCGGACAGCGTTCTGCGAAGGAGGTTCGCCAGTTGCACAGTTGTTCGCCCACAAGAGATGAGACTGGATCGTATTCCTGTGCATCCCATATCGACACGCTTCCGGGCATCGTCGTCCAGAACGGCGGGCACTCCTGCAGCGGGCGGTGACACAACTCGACCTCATATCGCCCTGGAATCAATCGTCGGATGCAGTAGTAGCCGTGCTCCACTGCTGGAATGCCCGACCAGAACGTCGTCCATGCACCCATTTCGGAAAGGTGCTGTGGCCCCTCCACGATCCGCCAGTTCTTCACGAATTGGCCTAGAAACGGAAGGTGACCTTCCGCCACGTAGCGGGAGAGAAGCCGGGTTTCGGCACTGTCGATCGCGAAGAGGATAGTAGGGCCCGACATTTGTCAATTTCCGGGGGATAGGAAGTCAATGGCTGGAGAGGTAAATCAGTTTGCGACCGAGCTCATCTGCTCGTGACGTGGGGCTGGTGTGTCCGCGACGAGCTCCTCATAGAGGCCGATGAATCGATCCACGAAGAGGTCAACGGAGCATCGCTCTTCGGCGAGGCGTCTCCCCTCTTCACCCAGTCGTTCGCACAAGCATCGGTCGCTTAGTGCGATTGTCAACTCAGCGGCAAGTGCATCTGGATCTCCCGCGTCCACGAGTGATCCCGTCACACCGTCCTTGACAATCTCTGGCGTTCCGCCAACCCGCGTGGCGATTACTCCCCGACCCCGCATCATCGCTTCCGCAGTGACGAGACCGAAGGGTTCGAAACCGAGGGATGGCACGACCTGGATCCACGCCGTGCCCGCAAGGTGGCCCAGTTCCTCCGACGAAAGCTGGCCGAGGAAGACCACCCCTGGAGGTGCCAGCCGTTCCAGCCGCTCTCGTTCGGGACCCTCACCGGCAATGAGCAGGCGTGCCCCGGGCAGGTTGGCGACGACGGACCGCCATGCATCGATCAGCACGTGAACACCCTTCTGAACAGTAACTCGCCCGGCGAAGATCGCCGTCGGAACGTGAGCCATCGGCTGAGTCGACGGACGATCCGGCACACCGCAGGGAATCATCATCAAATTCGCGACGCCCGCCTTCTCGAGGGCCGACCGGGTAGCCTCGCTGTTCGCGACCGTGCGATCAAAAACACCACTCCATCGTTTCCACAGTCGAATCTGCCCCATCAGAGGCACCCAGTCTCTCAGGGACAGGCACTCGGAACGAAGGCACGCATGACCCGCGGGTTTTCCGCAGGGCGATCCATCTGGGAGCATCTTGAACCCCGTCGGACAAATCGATCGCAGCCAATGCGCGTGGTATATGGCGGGCTGCCCGCGTAAAAGCGGAAGAATGAGAGGCGAGAGTTGCGTGAGGCACATTCCGACGTGGATGACATCTGGCTGAAAATCCGCGAGCACCTGGGCGAACTTCCGCCAGGCAAAGACATTCACGCTCTGCAGGAAGGTCCGTGATCGTCCTACCGTCCCAAAGCACTCAACATCCGCGTCACTGGATATGCTCTTTGCACCGGCCGAACTGCTGAAAATCTTCGCCTCGTGCCCCCGTGCCCGCAATCCGTCTCGCAGGTTCAAGGTTGCAATCTCCGCGCCACCAACAGGTGATCCGTAGTCATTGGCGAAAAGTATTCTCATGATCTCGATGTTCTAAAATGAATTCCCAACTGGAAAACCAATGACC
>JAAERO010000033.1 GCA_024230315.1 Hyphomicrobium sp. | reverse complement strand
GATTACATGTACTATATTACAGATTCAGCTGGATGTCAGTCTGAAACTTATACAGCTTCTGTTAGTTGTTCAGTAGTAACTTACGTATATGAAGTTAGAGAACACTTAAATAACTGTAGTCAATTATCTGTTGCAACCTATGCAGTAGAATCATCACTACAATATAGTGTTGGCGATACAGTAGCTCTAGATAATAGAAATGGTTGTTATGCAATTATGGGTACAACACAAGATCAACCACAATACACAATTGTACAAGATTTCCCTGATTGTGCAAGTTGTACACCAGTAACTCCTAATTCTTATGAGGTACAGAGTTGTGATACTCAAGCCGTTAAGTTTATTAGTAGATCGCCTTATACTCTAAATCCTGGTAATATTGTAAGCCTACAAAGTACACCTGGATGTTGGGAAGTAGTAGGAGATGACGTAGCAACACCTACAGATACAGCAACACAACTACATAAGTCTTGTGCTCTATGTGCAAACAGTGGTAATTACATTTACTATGCATATTTCTGTGATGGCTCTACAAGCCCTAGATACTTTACATCACCTACAGGATTAACTCAAGGTACAATTGTAAAAGTCTTAGATGGTACGTTTGCTGGTAAGTGTATAAGTATAATTTCACAAAACCAATCTGGATTCTCAGAAGGTAATATAGATACTAGTTTAGCCTATGAAGATTGTGCAAGTTGTCAAGGTATTACAGTAGACACATGTCATAGAATTGTAACAGGTG
>JAAERO010000032.1 GCA_024230315.1 Hyphomicrobium sp. | reverse complement strand
TGTCAACCCGTGCCCACATAGCCGCGCGCACCGCAACAACGCTCAAACACCACAACCGAAGTACGTCTTGCGACATGCAAACACGCAACGAAACGATCAAGGAGCCATCGCCATTGGCCAGATCTCCACCAACAAGCGAAGTTCGGCTCAACGTGACGTGTTGGCCGAGGAAAAATTGGGCGCACTGAACGAAAATGAAGGACTACTTGGGGAATGTCAGTTAAGGGTTCACAATGCCGAATTCGACCCCATCCGCCACGCTTCAATTGGAGCGCGATGGCGAGATCGCTTGGATCATCGCCGACAACCCGGCGCGCCTGAACGCATTGACCGCATTGATGTGGAAGACGTTGCCAGACTTGCTTGCCGACGCGGAGCGCGATGACACAATCCGCGTCATTGTGTTGCGAGGGGCCGGCGAGCGCGCCTTTTCCGCCGGCGCCGACATCTCTGAGTTCGAAAGCGCACGCACCGGTGAGAATGCCGCGGAGTACGACGCACTGAATCACGCCGCCTTCACCGCATTGAGCGGCTGCACCAAGCCTACCATCACCATGATCCACGGCTTCTGTCTCGGCGGCGGGCTCGGGCTTGCCCTGTGTACAGATATTCGCCTTGCCGACGAAAAGGCCGAGTTCGCCATCCCTGCTGCCAAGCTTGGGCTCGGATACAATGCACGCTGGGTGCGCCCGCTTCTTGCTACCGTTCCACCGTCACGTGCTAAGGAGATGTTGTTTACCGGACGCCGCTTCAAAGTTACTGAAGCCGCCAGCATGGGCCTCGTTAACGGTGTTGTCGAAGCGTGCAAGCTCAAAGATGCAGTGCGCGCGCTCGCACAAGAGATCGCTGCCAACGCACCACTTACGGTGCGTGCGGCCAAGCAAGTGATCGACGAGTTTGTCCGCCACCCTGAAACACCCAACATGGCCGCGCTCGATGCGGCCGTCGTCACCTGCTTTAACAGCGAGGACTACGCGGAGGGCCGCCGCGCTTTTCTCGAAAAGCGCAAACCGCGTTTTCAAGGACGTTGAGGTTGAGCAAGGACGCACGCAAATCCCGTCGCTAAAGCCGGCCTTAGTGGCGGTCCAGAAACGCCCGCCTGAGCTCTTGCCAGCCTCCTCTTCCGTCCCGTGCACAGCCGGCAACGCGGAAATGAGAAATGATTCACAGGCTTATCTCGCGGCGCAATAGAGTGCCGTTTGATACGCTAACAGACCGGCGCTTTCGTGGACAACATCACATCTGATGCAATTCCATCAAAATTTCTCGGGATGAAGCCACGAGCAAATAAGCATTTTTGCGCGCAAACCACACACCTGTGGCGGCAATGCCGAGTTTGCCTGCTGTTTGATTGTATATGACGAAAGTGCGTGCACGCTCTTGCACTGCAAAAACTTTTTAACTTGGCAAGCCTTCTCGTGCCCGCTTAGGGTCCGCGAACCGATGCGGACCCCTTCCGTATCGGAACGAGCCACCAAACAAGGTGGCCGGTATGGAGGCGACGATGGAACTCTCGATGAGACTGGACGTACTTGCTGCGCTTCTGTCATTCGGCTTCATCGCTGCAATTGTGTTTGGCATGGTATGAGGCGCAGCTGAAGTCCAAGCACAATTGAGCTTCGATACCAGTTCCGAGCGATCCCCCCCCGAGACTCGGAACGGCACTGAAAAGACTAAGGCACAAAGAGAAGGCGCGGAGATAACTCCGCGCCTTTGTATTTTGGCAAAGACGTGCTCTCCGCCCTTACTTCTTGACGAGATAGCCGAGGATGGCGCCCGCTATGACAAGCGCGTGATCTGGAACACGGCTCCACGGTATTTGCGGCACAAGCGAGGGGCCCCAGGTTGCGATCGCCGCCGCAACCACCGCCAAGATAAGACACCATGTCAGCGTCGCGCTGCCAGGCTGCCCAACGTCTCTGAGCACCTGTGCGCCGAGCACGCCAACCAAAAAGACGATAATCGCGCAGATAATGGCGAACACAAACAGGCCGAAAACGCCAGCCACGGGAACATACCCGGCGATGATCGGTGCCAAGAACCACGCGACCACGATTTGAAGCAGTAGCAGGATTAGGCGTCCAAGCATGGCTCGTGTCTCCCCCAAAGATTTCGCAGCACCGGTCCGAAGAGACGGAACGACGTGCGGGGAAGCTATCACGCGAACGGCGCTCATGAAACAACGCTATGAGAGTTGTAGATGAAGGCAATTTGCTACCGGGCCATATTGCCACGCTCAAGCAGCCGCATTGCGGACCGCGTGCGGATCGTAGTTGAGGACGGGCCCCAACCACCGCTCAGTCTCTTCTAGGGTCCAGCCCTTCCGCGCAGCGTAGTCCGCCACCTGGTCGCGCTCGACCTTGCCCACACCGAAGTAATGACTGTCAGGATGCGACAAATAAAGCCCAGAGACGGAGGCGCCCGGCCACATGGCATAGCTCTCAGTTAGTGCGATACCAGTGTTCTCCTTCACGTCCATCAGCTCCCACAGTGTCGCCTTCTCTGTGTGATCGGGCTGGGCGGGATAGCCAGGCGCAGGGCGGATTCCACGATACTTCTCCGCGATGAGATCCTCTTTCGTGAAGATCTCGGCGCCAGAATAGCCCCATAGCTCCTTGCGCACGCGCTCGTGCATGCGCTCAGCGAACGCTTCGGCCAGGCGGTCGGCGAGTGCCTTCAGCATGATGCGGCTATAGTCGTCGGTTGAGGCAATGCGGCTGTCGATCGCCTCCTCCTCGCCAAGGCCTGTGGTGACGGCGAAGCCGCCGATGCAATCGGCTAGTCCCGTGTCTTTTGGCGCAATGAAATCTGAAAGCGCGGTGTGCGCACGCTTGCGCGAAGGATCGCGCGCGATCTGTTGGCGCAGCGAGTGCAGCGTGGCGAGTTTGGAAGTTCGGCCTTCGTCCGTGAATAGTGCGATATCATCGCCAACGCTGTTGGCTGGCCAGAAGCCGACGACAGCTGATGCCTTCATCCATTTCTCCGACACCATGCGCTTCAACATCTCCTGCGCATAGTTGAAAAGTTTCTGCGCTTCAGCTCCGACTTTGTTGTCTTTTAGGATCGCGGGATAGCGCCCATTCAATTCCCACGTCTGAAAGAAAGGAGTCCAATCGATGTAAGGCACGAGTTCGCCTAGGTCGTAGTTCGAGAATGATCTGACCCCGAGGAAACTTGGCTTAGGCGGCGTATACCATTCCCAGTCGATGGCGAATTTGTTCGCCCTCGCATCTCTAAGTTTGATGCGCCGCTTAGAGGCTTCGTTACGTAAATGGGCCTCACGTACCTTGACGTACTCGGTGCGGACGTCGCCCACGTAGTTCGATCGCTCAGTCTGCGACAAGAGCTTGGAGACCACGCCAACGGCTCGACTGGCATCGAGCACGTAGATGGCCTGTCCCTTCTCGTAGTTGGGACTGATCTTGACGGCGGTGTGCACACGGCTCGTCGTCGCGCCACCAATGAGCAGCGGTATTTCGAAACCTTCGCGCTCCATCTCGGCAGCAACAAAACACATCTCGTCGAGTGAGGGCGTGATCAGGCCCGATAGCCCGATCATGTCCGCCTTCTCCTTCTTCGCCGTCTCCAGGATTTTGGCTGCCGGCACCATCACGCCGAGGTCGATCACCTCGTAGTTGTTGCACTGGAGGACGACGCCGACGATGCTTTTACCGATGTCGTGCACGTCGCCTTTGACCGTCGCCATGACGATCTTGCCGGCGGCGGGAAGCGCTTCGAGACCCGACGCCTTTTTCTCGGCCTCCAAATAGGGTTGCAGATGAGCAACGGCCTGCTTCATGACGCGCGCCGACTTGACGACCTGCGGCAGGAACATCTTGCCCGCGCCAAACAGGTCGCCGACCACGTTCATGCCGTCCATCAAAGGACCTTCTATCACCTGAATGGGCTTATCGACTTTCTGCCGCGCCTCCTCGGTGTCCTCCACGATAAATTCGGTGATGCCGTGCACGAGCGCGTGCGACAGGCGCTCCTCGACCGTGCCCTCACGCCAGGAGAGGTCCGCGACAACCTTCTTCGTCCCGCCCTCACCCTTGAATTTGGACGCTGCCTCCAACAGCCGATCGGTGGCGTCCTCGCGGCGGTTGAGGACCACATCTTCGCTCAACTCGCGCAAGCCTGGATCGATATCGTCATAGAGTGCGAGCTGGCCCGCGTTGACGATGCCCATGTTCATACCGGCTTGAATGGCATGATAGAGAAATACCGAGTGCATGGCCGCGCGTACGGGCTCGTTGCCGCGGAAGGCGAACGATAGGTTCGAGACGCCGCCGGAGATATGCACCAACGGCATTTTTTCCCTGATGCGGCGCGCCGCCTCGATATAGGCGATGCCGTAGCCGTTGTGCTCCTCCATCCCGGTTGCGACAGCGAAGATGTTGGGATCGAAGATAATGTCCTCAGGGGGGAAGCCAACCTCTTCGGTCAGGAGCTTGTAGGCACGCTCGCAGATCGACACCTTGCGATCGGCGGCATCGGCTTGACCTTGCTCATCGAAGGCCATCACGATAACGGCGGCGCCGTAGCGCAAGACCTTCCTAGCGTGCTCTAAAAATGGCTCCTCCCCCTCCTTGAGGCTGATCGAGTTGACGATGGACTTGCCTTGCACGCACTTGAGGCCGGCCTCGATCACGCTCCACTTGGAGCTGTCGATCATGATCGGCACGCACGAGATGTCGGGCTCGGTTGCGATGAGATTCAAAAACGTCGTCATCGCTTTTTCGGAATCGAGCAGCCCCTCGTCCATATTGACGTCGATAATCTGCGCGCCGTTCTCGACCTGGTTGCGCGCAACCGTTAGCGCGGTCCCATAGTCGCCCGCCTCGATCAGTTTGCGAAACTTGGCCGAGCCCGTAACATTGGTGCGCTCGCCGACGGTGATGAATGCTTGTGCCGCATTTGTTGTGGTCATGTTTTGGGTGTTGCTCATCATCCGTAGATAAAAGGTTCCAAGCCCGAAAGCCGCAACTTGGGTGGGATCTCGGGGATCTTGCGCGGGTTGTATTTTTTCACGTGCTCGGCGATGTGTCCGATGTGATCTGGCGTGGAGCCGCAGCAACCGCCAACGATGTTGAGGATGCCATCCTTCGCCCACGGTTCGATCTGGCAGGCCATGTCGTCGGGTGTCTCTTCGTACTCGCCCATCTCATTTGGCAAACCCGCATTGGGATACGCAGAGACGCGCGTATCAGCATGCGCGGCAAGCTCGGCCAGATAGGACCGCATCAGTTCAGCACCCAGCGCGCAATTCAATCCGATCGAGAAAGGCCTCAGGTGCCGCATCGAGTACCAGAATGCCTCCGGCGTCTGTCCTGAGAGCGTCCTGCCCGACCGGTCGGTAATGGTGCCCGAAATCATGATAGGCAGCTCGACGCCCTTCTCTTCGAACACCTCCAGCGTCGCGACGCCGGCCGCTTTGGCGTTGAGCGTATCGAAGATCGTCTCGATCAGAATGATGTCGGCGCCGCCTTCGATGAGACCGCGCACCTGCTCCTTATAGGCCTCGCGCAGTTGATCGAAATCGACGTTGCGGAAGGCGGGATCGTTGACGTCGGGCGAGATCGAGGCGGTGCGGTTCGTCGGTCCAACGGCGCCCGCCACGAAGCGTGGCTTTTCCGGCGTCTTCTTGGTCCACTTATCGGCCGCCAAGCGCGCGATCGTTGCCGCCGCTACGTTCATCTCATAGGACAATTCCTCCATGCCATAATCGGCCATAGAGATGCGTTGCGCATTGAACGTGTTGGTCTCCAGAAGATCGGCACCGGCGGCCAGATACTCTCCGTGTATGGCCTCGATGATGTCCGGCTGAGTCAGCACCAGAAGATCATTGTTGCCTTTCACGTCCTGCTTCCAGTCCTTGAAGCGTTCCCCGCGGTAGTCAGCCTCGTCCAGCTTGTAGCGCTGGATCATGGTTCCCATAGCACCATCGATGATGAGGATGCGCTCTGCGGCCGCCGCTTCCAGCGCTCTCGCGCTAGCACTCTTTTTCACTTGTGGCTCTCCCTTATACGGCCGTGCGCTGCATTGCGCCCCGCACTACTTGATGCGACCGCAATCCCAGCAGATGGCAGATCGCGTAGACAAGATCCGCCCGGTTGAGCGTATAGAAGTGGAATTTCTTCACGCCCTCATCGACGAGATCCATCACCTGCTCGGTCGCCACTGCCGCGGCAACGAGATGGCTCGTCGCTGGATCGTCTTCTAGCCCCTCGAAACGGTGCGCCAGCCAGGAGGGCATGCTTGCGCCCGAGCGCTGCGAAAAACCCGCCACTTGCTTGTAGTTGTGGATTGGCACGATGCCGGGCCTGATCGGCACCCAGATCCCTGCCGCACGGGCACACTCCAGAAATCCCAGAAACGGCGCGTTGTCGAAGCCAAACTGGGTGATAATGCGGTCGGCCCCGGCATCAACCTTGGCCTTGAGATTGTCCATGTCGGCGGCCAGCGAGGTGCTCTCGGGATGCGTTTCGGGATAGCCGGCAACCGAAATCTCGAAATTTGCAATCTTCTTTAGGCCCGCGACCAGATCGGCCGCATTAATGTAGCCGCCCGGGTGCGGCTCATATTTGGTGCCAGGACCGGCAGCGGGATCGCCGCGCAGGGCGACGACGTGACGTACGCCGGCATCCCAATATTCTCGCGCCACAGCGTCAACCTCATCCTTCGTTGCCGAGACGCAAGTTAGATGGGCGGCGGGCTTTAATTCGGTTTCCTTGATGATGCGGGCAACGGTTGCGTGCGTGCGTTCACGCGTAGAACCGCCTGCTCCGTACGTGACGGAAACGAACTCCGGCCGCAGCGGCGCAAGCCGTTCAATGGCCGCCCAAAGTGTTGCCTCCATCTTCTCCGTCTTCGGCGGGAAGAACTCGAAAGACACTTCAATTTCACCAGCACCTAGAAGCCGGCTCTTACGCTCGGTCAAACTCACCATCACGAAGCCTCCTGCACTGCGGCGGCGTGTGTTCGTTTGGTTTTGGTGGCCGCAGGGATGGTGTGAGGGCGCTTTGCCAACCACAGCGATACCGTTAGCCGTTCCCGCCCACCCTTCGTCCGGAGTGCAAGATCGCGTTGCTCCAACGGGTCCAAACCCGCATCGCTGAACCACTGCACGACCTGCGACGGCTCAAATCCGAGTCGGTCATGCGCGTACTCCTCGCGCAGGAACTCCAGATCGTGGGGTGCGAAATCGACGATGAGCAACTGTCCACCTGGTGCCAACACGCGAGCCGCTTCGCGAATGGCATGAGCCGGCTGGGAGAGAAAGTGCAGTACCTGGTGCATGATGACCGCGTCGGCCACTGAGTCAGGCAGAGCCAACGCGTAAATATCACCATGGCGCACCTGTGCCCGTGTCATCTGCGCCTTCGACAGCTTGCTGCGCGCGTACGCCAGCATCGCCTCGTTGAGATCGAAGCCCAGCCCACGCTCGTAGCGGTCGGCAAAGAGTTCCAGTATGCGGCCCGTTCCAGTACCAAGGTCGACAAGTAGCTTGAACGGACCGCGCCCGAGTGCGGCGCTCATGGCCTGCTCGACTTCGCCTTCGGCAACGTGCAAGGAGCGGATGCGATCCCAGTCGGCAGCATGTTCGCGGAAGTAGATTTGCGCAGCAGTCTCACGCTCCCGCCTCAGGCCTTCCGCGCGCTCGCGATCGCGCTCGACAACTGGATCGACCTCATCCACGAGGGCTAGAACGTGCAACGCGAGCCTGCCGCCTTGCGTGCCAACGGAAACGTGGAAATACGCCCAACTCCCTTCGCGAAAGCGTTCCACTAGGCCCGCTTCGGCCAATAACTTCAGATGCCGGCTGATGCGCGGCTGGCTTTGGCCCAGAATCTGGGTGAGATCCTTGACGCTCAGCTCACCATCGGCAAGCAGCAGCAGGATGCGCAAGCGCGTCGGCTCGGCCGCCGCCTTAAGCACCGTCACAACCTCTTTGCTGGCGAGTAAACCTGCCACGGGCACCTCCTGTGGCCGCTGATCATATAAAGATATGTTTATGTGTCAAGAAACACATTGTCTGAGCTTTCCTGCGCTCAGCGCTCGTTTTCGGCACGGATGTTAACCTCAGCGTAAGCCTCATTTTCTACCCTAGTCGGCAGCTGCCACTCAGTTGCGGACATAGCGATGCGCGTAGCCATATTCGACCGGATCGAGCCCTATGTGCCCTCCGGTCTCCCCTTCCGTAGCGTTCAAACGTGCTCGCGCCACACCGCGACGGCGTTTTTGCTTTTGCTCATTCCCATCGTCGTTGCGCTGGGCTTTGGTTGCACTTTCCTGATCGTGCAGGCCGCTGCCGCCCCTGCAGCCCGCGCCGTCGTTGCGCAACAACCAGCACTCGCGCTCGAAATCCTAGCTGCGCTTGGCTTTTTAGCCTATTTGCTCGCTTTGCCCCTAAAGCGCCTGCTCGACCGGCTCGCGGTGCACCGTACCGTTGAGATCGACAAGGCTGTGGTCACCGTGACGGAAGGCAAAAACTTTCGCTCTTGGACATGGACGGCGCCGCTAAACTCGTTCGTTGGCATTACACACCATGTACGGGCTTCACTCTCAGGCACGCGTCACGAACTCATTCTGATACATCCCGAGCGCAAAAAGTCGGTGCTGGTTGGTGTCGGCGACCACATGTTGCAGGAAGACATCGACCGTGTTGCGGTGCTGCTCGGCCAATCCGTGGTCCCCCCAAAGGAACTTTATCGCCTCAATGCCATGTGGCCACACCTTCCTAAACTCACTTGGTGGAGGCCTGCACATGTTTGAGCCCTCATCCGTTCAAAATGTCGTCGCGATCCTCATCCAACCTATGACCGTAGCGCTGTGCGCAGGGCTTGTTGAACTGAAGAGGCAACAACGTCGTGTATGCGTATCCCAAGCCAGTGCCCGCGGCCTGCCGTTTCCAGGAGGAGCCTCTCTAGTATGTTGATTGAAACTTCGTTGCGTCATGCGCCCCGTAACCGTATTTCCCGCCTCGTTCAAATAGTAACGCTGGCTGCTATTGCCCTCGCATCCACGGGCTTTGCAGCACGCGCCGAATCTCCTGCGGCCTATATGAAGAGGGTATCTAACGAACTCCTGTCGGCCCACCACTCCGGTTCGACCGCGCAGTTCGCTAAAGTTCTTGCAGCCAACGCCGACGTTCCCTCGATCGGCATCTCGGCCCTAGGATCTTATGCGCGCAGCCTTCCGCGTGCTGACCGTCCCGTCTATTACAGCGGCATGGTCAACTTCATCGCTCGCTACGCAGCCAAGGAATCTCCAAAGTATCCGGTGGCCCGCATCATTGTAACGGCGCAGTCCCGCGGTGCCACCTACGGCACGTACGTCGATACCCGCGTTAAGCTCCGCAATGGCGACAGCTACGACGTGCGCTGGCTCGTGGTGCGCAGGGGCAAGACCTACAAAGTTCGCGATGCCCAGATCATTGGTTTTTGGATGACCTCGTTCCTCGACAACTTGTTCCAGAACTACATCAGCGAGAACGGCGGAAACCCGAAGTCTCTCGTCGTCGCCCTCAATCGATAGAAATCTGCGCCTTTGAACGTCAAGCAAGCGCCGTTGCGGCAGCGCTCTCCCTTTCCAGGGCGCGTGCAAATGCCGGACGACTTTGCACGCGATCGAAATATGAACTCACGGATTGGGGCTCGATTGGATACTTTATCTGCACGGCCCACCGGCCGATGTGTCCCAGCACAACATCGGCAACTGTGAAGCGCTCACCCATTGCGTATGTGTTTTCGCCGAGCCGAGCAGCCATCGCTTTGAGTGCGTTTGCCCAGTCTTCAGTACATACGTCGAGAATGGCTGGCGTACGCTTCGGCTTAGGCAGGATCATTGTCTGGCGGTTAAACATCCAAAGTGGAGCCTCTAGATCAAGCGCCGCAAATTGAATCTAACTCTCCATCTGGGCTCGTTCGATGGTCCCTGGGCTGTATGTAAATCCCGCTACAGGGTGGCAGTCTGCCAGGTAAGAACAGATCGCAATTGAATCAATGATCGTTTCGTTGTCGACTTTGAGAGCTGGCAGCCTGCCGCTTGGGTTGACCGAGTAGGCGATCTTGGAATGTGGGCGCGTCGCCACGAACTCATAGTCCGCACCGATCTCCTCGAGCATCCATGTCACTCGCGTCGTCCGTGATCCAGGAAAGCCGTAAAGCACATACATGACTGTTCACTCTCCACCCTGCCTTACCCGATGAAGTCCTTCACGTGCGAGACTACGGCCTGCGGTCTATCGAGCGCCAGGACGTGCCTAGCGCCGGCCGCCGCGCTATCTTGGCGCCAGGCACAAGATCCCGTTCATGTTCACGTTCGTGCGACCGCGTCTAATCCTCGCTGCACTGCTCAAAAACATCACCGAGCCTATCGAACCCAAGCGCCTGCGTTCTCTTGCGAACGGTGATGCTCGCTTCAGGCACGGACCTAACCCCGCTCAAACCTCTTAAACTTGATGCGGTGAGGCTCGACCGCAGCATCGCCTAAACGCATCTTCTTGTCCTCCTCGTAATCGGCGAAATTGCCTTCAAACCACTCCACATGGCTATCGCCCTCAAACGCGAGAATGTGGGTCGCAATGCGATCGAGGAAGAAGCGATCATGGCTGATGATCACGGCGCAGCCGGGGAAATCCTCTAGCGCCGCCTCGAGCGCCGACAGCGTTTCAGTATCGAGATCGTTGGTGGGCTCGTCGAGCAGCAGCAAGTTGCCACCCTCTTTGAGCAACTTGGCCAGGTGTACGCGGTTGCGCTCACCGCCTGAGAGCTGCCCCACATTCTTCTGCTGGTCTGACCCCTTGAAGTTGAACCAGCCCACGTAAGCGCGGCTCGGTATCTCTCGCTTGCCCACCATGAGCTGGTCGAGCCCGTCGGAGATTTCCTCCCACACCGTCTTTTTATCATCGAGGTGATCGCGCGACTGATCGACGTAGGAGAGCTGCACCGTCTCACCCAGCCGAATGGTGCCGGCGTCGGGCTTTTCCTGTCCAGTGAACATTTTGAACAGCGTCGTCTTGCCTGCGCCATTCGGCCCGATTACGCCGACGATGCCACCGGGCGGCAGCTTGAATGAGAAGTCGTCGATCAGCAGCTGGTCGCCGAAGCCCTTCGTCAAACCTTCGGCCTCCACGACAAGGCCGCCCAGCCGCGGTCCCGGCGCGATCTGTATTGCCGCGCGGCCCGACTGTTCTCGCCCTGCCGCATCCACGAGCTTCTCGTAAGCCGTAATACGCGCTTTCGATTTGGCGTGGCGTGCCTTTGGCGAAGCACGTATCCACTCCAATTCGCGCTTCAACGTGCGCTGCCTGGCATCCTCCTGGCCCTTCTCCACCTCAAGACGCTGAGCCTTCTGCTCAAGCCAGCTCGAGTAGTTGCCCTTGTAGGGAACGCCCTCCCCGCGATCCAACTCCAGCGTCCACTCTGTTATGTTGTCGAGGAAGTAGCGATCATGTGTCACCAGGATCACGCAGCCCGTGTACTCCTTGAGGTAACGCTCCAGCCACGCGACGCTTTCGGCGTCCAAGTGGTTGGTCGGCTCATCGAGCATTAGAATGGCGGGCTTCGACAGCAACAGCCGCGTCAGCGCGACACGGCGACGCTCGCCACCTGAGAGCTTGTTGACCTGAGCGTCTCCTGGCGGACAGCGCAACGCGTCGAGTGCCTGTTCCACTTGTGTATCGAGATCCCACAGATCCTGTGCGTCGATGGCGTCCTGCAGCGTCGCCATCTCCTCCGCGGTTTCGTCTGAATAATTGGTGGCAAGCTCGTTATAACGATCGAGCAGCTCCTTTTTTTCTCCCACGCCTTCCATAGCGTTTCCAAGCACGTCCTTTTCGGGATCGAGTTCGGGCTCCTGGGGCAGATACCCGACTTTGATGCCGTCGGCAGCCCATGCTTCGCCGGCAAAGTCAGTAACCTGTCCGGCCATGATCTTAAGCAGGGTCGACTTGCCCGAACCGTTAAGCCCGACGACACCAATTTTGGCGCCGGGCAGGAACGACAGCGAAATGTCTTTCAAGACCTGCTTGCCCCCGGGATAGGACTTGGACAGGTTCGACATGTGATAAATGTATTGCGGCGTGGCCATCGATTGGCGCCTCTGCATATTTGGTGTGATGGGGATTGGCGGCTTTCTATCCGATCGTCGCCGTTTGCTCAATGCATCGCGGATTCGCTACCAACGCCAGCCTAAGATCGGGACGCCCATGAAGAAAAAGCGTCCCAGGCCCACGGTGAATACAAGTGCACCCCAAAGTGTCAACGGCGGAGTAAAAACCGGCCACCGTGGCGGAGTAACATTAGGCCAGCTGATGTAGGGGCGGTTGAAGCAGGAAGGCCCCTTTAGCTAAAGGGGCCTTCTTGTTTTCGGCGGTTGGTGTGGTGCTGTCAGGTT
>JAAERO010000031.1 GCA_024230315.1 Hyphomicrobium sp. | reverse complement strand
CGTAAGTCCTTTGATACCAACAACTTACAACTATTCTCTAAAAATATCAGAATTTGTGTTGTCAAGGGGTTGACATGCCGATATATATAATAAGGAGATAAAAGATATGCAAGTTTTAATTATGGGTGCGGCGGTGGTGGTGATGGTTCAAGTTTTATTTCTAATTCTTGAAGAAAGTAAGAGATGACGCTTGACAAACAGCCAACCATCTGTATAATGGGGATATACAACAGACAACAACTACTAAGGAAAACATGATGAAGTTTAACGAAATCCGCCAAATTGCTGACCTTGACCGCGACGAAATCTACGGATTGCGTGTTGGTTCTGACAGATTCGGATACGATGCAGAGGCATTTCTATCGGATGTAAAGTCCACAGTCAAAGAGGTGGTAGAATCACCTTACCAGCAGAGCAAACGTGAAAAGCGTGAGAACATCGCAATCTATCGTGCCGCTGTTGACGCAACCGGCGAGTTCAGTTATGATGATGCAGCACACCGCGACGAAGTAGCCCTGAATCGCAATCAAATCAATTTTGTTTCCGCTGGCGTTAGAAGCGGAATGATGGAAGAAATTACAGAGGACGACTTGCTTGATGACTAATTATAGAGTATACTTGGATAAACGAACACGATGGAACGTGAAAGATTCAACCACTGGTATCGTGACAAAATTTTGGGACAAGAGAGATGCAGAAGATTTTATCGACTTGCAAGAGAACGTACACGCCAAAGCTAAGAGCAAGCACGTTCAAGCACAAAAACGAAAAGCGTAACAATCGCCAACAACAAAAACAACAACT
>JAAERO010000030.1 GCA_024230315.1 Hyphomicrobium sp. | reverse complement strand
TTGTTTGTCCTGGGCTGGTCTGCCTCCGCCACGATCCGGCGCTTCTCGGCAACGCTCCACTGGCGGTGCTTGCGTCGCAAAATGCCCTCCACGATAACCCATGTATCTTGGACGGCGATGATCGCAGCTTATGACACCGGCTCAAGGCGGTGCACACCGTGCGCTTACGAAAGTACAATGTCTGAAACAAGATCACATTTTCCGATGGGACCCGTCATTGAGTCTGGCGGGACATGGGGAAGGGCTGCTGCTTGTGGACTGGTCTTGGCGCACGGATCGCCGAGTGATCCGGATCTACGCTGCACACGGTTCACCCAGCAGCTCTAGGCCGGCACGGTCTGCGGCGCGTATCAAGGATGAGATCATCGGTCTGGGAGAATTCGCTGACGTCCGGATCGGTTTCGTTGATGAAACCCCGCCAATCGCCGATGTCCGAATGGACCGTTTCAGGGCGTCGCAACGGCCGGAACTGTCCGAAACCCCATTCCTCCAATGATCTGATGGCTCGTCAGCCATGTCGCTGCCCAGCCGCCTGCAGGTGATTTCCCGCTCTTCCAGCGTTGGAACTGATTCCATAGGTCGAACGGCAGCGCGCCGCCATCGCGATTCTGCAAAGGCGCGCGGTAGGAAGCTGAGGTGAATTTGTACTCGAAAAAATAGGAGAGACGTGGAACTCGGATCTCGATACCGATTAGGAGTTGCGCCGCTGGCCCGACATATTGGTACTCATAGGTACGCTGTCCGGTGCCTTTGAGTTGAACCTCCGTGTGTGGCAATGCGGCGCCCAATCCGAAGCCCACATAGGGGCTGATGAAGGAACCAAAGGACGGTAGCCGGTGCATTAGGTTCAGGGTCAGCATGTTGTGACCATGGGTAAACTTTAGCTTGTGGAACAGATCTCCAATCGGAGCGGCGTGCGGCAGGGGCTTGCCATCCTTGTGGCCGGATAGTTTCGTCTTCTGATCGAGCGGCGCATAGGCCTTCGAGTGCGTAAAATCAATCATACCGCCGAGCGAACTATTCGGGAACCATCGGATAGCACGCACACCATAGTAGATTGGAGCATCGAAGGGCTTGCCGCGCCAGTCGACATCATGAACCGTCATCTCGGTGCCGTCTCCCTCGATGCGTAGATCGCTGGCGTATGTGTAAGGTGCGCCGCCATAGGCCGCGACTAAGACCTCATCTCCCCTGTAGAGGACACGGTCGGCGATATCAGCACGTGCCGCAATCACCGCAGCATCCTGGTCTTCGCTATCGCCGACGGTGTGCGACTGAGCGAGCATAGCTGGCACGGGCGGGCTCGACAGCACGACGTAGGAAATTATCGCCACCATTCCCGCGAAAGCCCCGATGCGATCGAGCGCATCAAGCGCGCCGACGCTGACCCATGGGCGCTGCGCGCGCTCGATGGCCGTCGTCATGGCAGATCGCCTATTTCCTCCAGATGGGTCATTCGCCGATCGGCGCGGCTTGGTGCCGACGTCAATAGACATGACGCGCTCAAGGCCGACCGCAAGCCATCCCAACATAGTCCCTCAGCACCCGTTACGTATCGCAGCTTTGCCTGTCCGTCGTCAGAGTTTTCTGGACATTTGAGTTTGTGAACTAAGAGAGTCTCTGGGTCATCTGGTTTGGTTTCACGCTGCCCGTTTGAAGTGGTTGCGGCGGCGTTGTTCGATGGTCTTTCGCTTGACCTCCCTTCTTA
>JAAERO010000029.1 GCA_024230315.1 Hyphomicrobium sp. | reverse complement strand
GTAAACAAACGTATTACAACAGTTTTGTCCATGGGAACAGCGTAGAACTTATCATTACAACGGTTTCTTATAGTTCCCCTTAAATCTTAGTGAAAACTTAGCCCCGTAATAAGAGTTCACCTCAATTTCTTTTAAACTACGCATTTCCCATTGAATAAAACGGTTTTGTTAGCTCTAAAACGTTGTAAACAAAAGTATTACAACAGTCCTGTCCATGGAAACAGCGTAGAACCTATTACTTCTTGTGTTTTTTATAGTTCCCTATGAAACTTAGTGAAAACTTAGCCCCGTAATAAGAGTTCACCTCAGTTTCTTTTAAACTACGCATTTCCCATTGAATAAAACGGTTCTGTTAGCTCTAAAACGTTGTAAACAAACGTATTACAACAGTTCTGTCCATGGGAACAGCGTAGAACTTATTACTTCTACGGTTTCTTATAGTTCCCCATGAAACTTAGTGAAAACTTACCCCATTAATAACAGTTCACCTCAATTTCTTT
>JAAERO010000028.1 GCA_024230315.1 Hyphomicrobium sp. | reverse complement strand
TCGACGCTGCAGATGACCACCCGCTACGCTCACTTGGCGACAGAGCATTTGCATGAAGTGGTGAAGGGAGTGGCTACAAAAATGGCTACAGTGCACTCAGATTCGCCGTAGAAAACAGGAATAGCGGTGAAGCCAAAGACCGACTTACTGCAACGCTGACCATACAAAACGCTCAAAATTCAATCACTTGCAGACCAACCCAACCCAAACCTTTTCGCGCTCTGAGGTTCGATACGACTTCTGCAGCACTCTTCTTAGGAATCTGATGCTCTATCCTACTGAGCTACGGGGCCGGTCTGTAACACCCTGACTCACAACACCAAATCACACCATCCCCTCGATATCGACACTTGGGTGCTTGATCGTGTGAGTGGCTACAGTGACTACAGGTCCTCAAAAACGTTCGACACCACACCCGATACATACATCATCTAGTAGGTGGGAGGGCGGTCGGACAAGAAGGGATTGCGCGCTCCAGGTTGAAAATCAGGTGGGGAGAGGGCTGGGATACGAGGTGGATGGGTATGCGGTTGGGGACCATTCGCACCATACCCTCGATCTGGCACCTTCAGTGTTTTGATCGTGTGAGTGGCTACAGTGGCTACACGTGGTCTGAGAATGGGCCAAACCGTATCCCGTTCATCCACGATCTGTTCGGTTGGAGCCATTGAGGGGAGCAGATAGGGCAGATAGGGATTACCGCGCACCAGGTTGAAAATCAGGTGGGGAGAGGGCAGGGGGATGGACGCTGCGGACGATAAATTACGTAACTGATCTTGGCTGTTGGGAGTAAAGGTGGGACACTACTTTTAGCGCCCGTGTTCCCCCGTGTTCCCCTATTACGAGAAAACTTGGACGCCTTCTGTTCTTCTGTTCTAGCATTCTTGCGTCCGTAGCGTCCGCAATGTCATGTCGCCAGGTTCATATCGGCAAGTCATCGTGGATTATTGATGTAGATTATTGATGTAGATTGTTGATGATGCAGACGCCGCGAACAACAGCGGATAAGCAGGGACACACAAGACATCGCCCCCGCACGTCATGGCCGAAGTGCGTCTGATCTGGCATGACATCAATTCAACGGCACATTGACCCATAAGGAGCCGCCGTAGGATTGAAAGT
>JAAERO010000027.1 GCA_024230315.1 Hyphomicrobium sp. | reverse complement strand
TGGTAAGGTAACGGCTTACCATGGCGACGATAGGTAGGGGTCCTGAGAGGGAGATCCCCCACACTGGTACTGAGACACGGACCAGACTCCTACGGGAGGCAGCAGTGAGGAATATTGGACAATGGAGGCAACTCTGATCCAGCCATGCCGCGTGCAGGAAGACGGCCCTATGGGTTGTAAACTGCTTTTATACAGGAAGAAACACTCCCTCGTGAGGGAGCTTGACGGTACTGTAAGAATAAGGACCGGCTAACTCCGTGCCAGCAGCCGCGGTAATACGGAGGGTCCGAGCGTTATCCGGAATCATTGGGTTTAAAGGGTCCGTAGGCGGATTATTAAGTCAGAGGTGAAATCCCACAGCTTAACTGTGGAACTGCCTTTGAAACTGATAGTCTTGAGTTACCTGGAAGTAGATAGAATGTGTAGTGTAGCGGTGAAATGCTTAGAGATTACACAGAATACCGATTGCGAAGGCAGTCTACTACGAGTATACTGACGCTAATGGACGAAAGCGTGGGGAGCGAACAGGATTAGATACCCTGGTAGTCCACGCCGTAAACGATGGACACTCGTTGTTGGGATTTATCTCAGTGACTAAGCGAAAGTGATAAGTGTCCCACCTGGGGAGTACGGTCGCAAGATTGAAACTCAAAGGAATTGACGGGGGCCCGCACAAGCGGTGGAGCATGTGGTTTAATTCGATGATACGCGAGGAACCTTACCAGGGCTTAAATGTAGATTGACAGGTTTAGAGATAGACTTTTCTTCGGACAATTTACAAGGTGCTGCATGGTTGTCGTCAGCTCGTGCCGTGAGGTGTCAGGTTAAGTCCTATAACGAGCGCAACCCCTACCGTTAGTTGCCATCAGGTCATGCTGGGGACTCTAACGGGACTGCCGGTGCAAACCGCGAGG
>JAAERO010000026.1 GCA_024230315.1 Hyphomicrobium sp. | reverse complement strand
GAGTTTTGAGTCTCAGGGTTATCGAGACGGCGGTTATTTCAGCGATAAGGAGTTGGCTGGGTTGGTGATGTTGCAGGATAAAATTTGCTCCAACGGTTTTAAGAATCTCCTTGTTGGTAGTAAGAGCAGGGGGGCTATGTGGGTGTCTTTATGAACACTACCCTCTCTGGTGCCTAATCCAAAAGGCGGTAGTCAGTATGATGGATCGCTGAGAAGAGCATTGTTTTCGGATATATTCTGCGCTTTTGACGGGTGGATTGCGTGTTCTTGAGAGGTGTTGCGTCAGCGGTTGTGACTTTTGGCCTTCCCAGCCTCGTAGTGCTGTTTGTCGTATTGGCAATTACCCAGATGCGTAAGCGTCCGGCCAACGGCACTTACATAGCCATGCGAACGCAATCATAGTGTCCACTTGGATTTAAGCGGACACTTACCTCATGGCATCAAGATCAAGGACCCCACGTCGTCGATGGAGTGTGGCGTTCAAGAAGCGCGTTGCCGTTAAGGCGGGGAAACTCTGGGCGCTATGCAGCAGCATCTTCGGCGGCAGCTTCCGCGACGGATAAATCGTGAGCTACCTGCATATTCATCCAGAACCGGGCGCTGGTTTTGAAATGACGCGCCAGCCGCAGTGCTGTGTCCGCCGTCACTCCGCGCCGCCCGCGAATGATGTCAGTGATCCGGTTTCCCGGCACGCCGATCTCATCGGCCAATGCCTTAGCGCTCAAGCCCAAGGGCTTCAGATACTCCTCGGAAAGAATCTCGCCGGGGTGCGTTCGAATACGCGGCATACCCATTCTCCTAGTGGTAATCCGTGATCTGTACGTCTTCAGGGCCGTCTTTCGTCCAGCGGAAACAGACACGGTGCTGATCGTTGATCCGTATGCTGTGCTGGCCTTTACGCTTGCCTACGAGTGCTTTCAATCTGTTCCCCGGAGGAGAACGCAGGTCACCAAGGGTCTCGGCATAATCCAGCATATCGAGCTTGCGGCGAGCCACGTGCTCGATAGTCCGCCAATCTGCGTGGCATTCGCCATCGCAAAACAGCTTCCGAGTCCTGCGGTCTGCGAAGCTTCGGATCATGCTCACGAGTATACAATACGTCTTGCGTATTTGGCAAGAGGAATTGCCCGCGATTTACCTCAAACCGGCCTTTGCTCGTCTCCGTTGTATTGCTTCTGATGAAAACGCATCGCTGAGACGGTCAACGGGCTCTACAAAGCAGAAGTGATCCATCGGCGTGGACCGTGGAGGTCGCTCCAGGACGTCGAATACGCCACGCTTGAATGGATCGACTGGTTCAATAACCGCCGGCT
>JAAERO010000025.1 GCA_024230315.1 Hyphomicrobium sp. | reverse complement strand
GCCGATCACCCCTCTTCGACAGCAGCTCAAGCCGCCTGTCGGAATCGAAAAACCCAATCTGCGCCATCGTGCCCCGCCCGAATCAATCTGTCAGGCACGACACTCGCATGGATCGGCGAATGCGATATTTTTCGAGGTGCCCTATAGTCCATCACTTCTCTACTTGGGACACCTCTGCATTACCTATCGTCCCGGCGTCAGCGCCATACCATACGGAACCCGTCTGCGGATGGTAAACCATGTGGCGGATTGTGCCACCGCCTGAAGGCACTTGCGTAATCGAAATGACTTTCTCGCGTTTCGTATCGAATCCGACAAACAAATTCGGCTGCCTGCCTGTTTCGACAATCCAGATTCGGCCACTATCGTCGAGCGCGGTGCCGTAAGGCGAACTACTGTCGCCCGAGGGCAGAGGCCAATCAGCGAAGCTGCGAGCCTCGGGATCGTAGCGGCCGAGCTTGCCACGTGCATAATCAGAGTACCAGATGCGCCCATCGTCGGTGATCTCCAGACGTCTCGGTCGCGCGCGCTTGTCGGGTATCGTGTATTCAGTGATATCAAGAGTTTCCGGATCTACAGAGGCGAGCTTGTCGGTGCCGAAAAGCGCGATCCAAGGCGTCCCGTCTGGCGCGATTTTGATTCCATAGGGTCGTGCACCTTCTGTGGGAACCGAAATCAAGTCGACCGATCTATCTGCCACGGTCAGTCTGCCAATGAAATTGCCACCTTGCACCGTGAACCAGATGTGGCTTTGATCAGCATCAAATATCAGTGTGTGGGGGTCGACCGCAGCTGGATTGGGCATCTCGATGCGCTCGATGCTGTCGGTTTCGGGATCGTAGCGTCCGATATAGGCATTGAGGTTGCCGGCAAACCAGACGATGCCGCTATCGTCGACGATCAGGTTGTGCGGCCCGGCATCCTCGCCGAGATCACGCTTGAAGAACTCACCGGTGGAGGGAGTCAAGCGCGCAAGATAACCGTTTATTTGGCCGACAAACCAAACTTCATCCGGTCTTGCCACGAAGGGGTCGCGGGGTCGACCTTCATAAGGGACTTTCCACTCGCGAATTCCGATGGGGTTTTTGGTGGCAGCAGCGGCGACAGGTAACGCAGCCGATAGTGAGGTCGCAATCACGATCGCGCCTGAGGCGACGGCGGACCGCAATGACAAGGTAAGCATCTGAGATTCCTCTGCGGGTGGAACAAACTCTGTGTCGGCCATCCAGGCCTTATAGGTATAACTTATTTGACCGATGTGATTGCCAAAGCGGGCCATCCTCCATCGCCAAGGACTTGTCGGACTGGCTTAACAGTCTCGGCATGAGCCATGCCTGTGGTGCACCCTACCATCCGATCACGCAAGGTAAAATCGAGCGCTGACATCAAACGCCCCAGAATCCCATTAGGGCACCTCGAACAATGGCGCTTTTGGCTTTGTGGGTGCCGGCGGCGCGGCGTCAGGCGCGGTTGCGATGCTGGTCTGCCGCCTTGGCGGCGGCCCTTGCGTTGCCCTCAGGCCGTCTTGCAACGCCTTGGACGCAATTGGGGCGTCAGGTAGCCGCCATTCGTTCCAGGCTCACCATACGGCGCATGTTATAGACGAGATTCTGCAGCCCGATCTTTGCCGCCGCCCGCT
>JAAERO010000024.1 GCA_024230315.1 Hyphomicrobium sp. | reverse complement strand
ACGGCGGCCGACGAATTGACTGATCTCGTCAGCCGAAATCGCACCTCTGCCTATTCCACCATCAAGTTCTCGGCGCTCATTTTTGCCGTTGCAGCACTCCTCTTCTAATGTCCGCTTTGGGTCAAAAGCAGACATTTGAACGGGCGTGACCAATGTCCGCTTTACCCCCAAGAGCGGACATGCGCCCTTAGTCATCCCGCAAGGCGGTCTTCACCGGATGCGTACGTCCGGGCAGCCATCCTCGCAGAACATCGAGGTAAAGCATGATCGAGCTTGGCACCGTGCTGGAGCTGCTCGCCTTAGTGGTCGGGGTGCTCGCGGCTATCGAGACCTACCGAGCGGTAAAGGTAAAGCCGAGGCCCGTCTGGGAAGACGATCCGAAGTTGAAGCCTCGGAACATGGCCGAGCATGCTTTCGGCACGGTGATGGCCCGCGAGGCTGCGAATTTTTGGAGTGGGCGCCACGCTGTCAAAGCAGCCATCTACGGCCTGTTGGCGACAGGGCTAGCAGCGTTCGCGTGGATCGCGAAGAGCTGACCTTCAAATTAGGACGCTACCGGCAGCTGAGCACGCGTCCTAGCTGGCTAAGTTTGCTACCTATGTGCTACCTATTGCCAATCAGGACGGATGCTACGAGTGGATAAGCAATTGAAAGCATTGGTCGGAGCGGGGAGATTTGAACTCCCGACCCCCAGTCCCCCAGACTGGTGCGCTAACCAGGCTGCGCTACGCTCCGACTTGACCCCTTTTGCCTTGGGCAGCACTGACGGTCAATGTCTAAGCCGCTGCCGTGCTAATCTAGCAGCTCGTGGATGCCCGTAATGCTTGAGGGAAATCTGAAAATTTCGGGCCGTGCAGCACCGGCCGGCATCACGGCCGCCGCAAAAAGCCCCTCTGCAATGTTCAGGTCGTAAACAGCGCAAGGCGGCGCCTCTTGCTTCACATCGGCGAGCCGCTTGCTGAAGGATTCACCTTGGACGCTGTTTGCGCCCACGATTCCAAGTTGCGTGAGCAAGCGGCCGATGCCGCGCCCATCCGCTTTGGCGAAAGCTTCAAGCCGGACCCAAGCTTTCAAGATGCGCGTATCGTCTCGCTCCGGCAAGGACGCATCCTCACCAAGCACCTCGGCCGCACGCTCAAGCAAGATGCGCCGAGACCCAGGAATGTTCACGACGCGCATGCGTTCTAGATCAACACCAATCGGCTCCACGTTGCTCATACCGACAAGCGACCAGCCGGGCACATGCGAAAGACTGAACGTGACGGGCGCACCGGCGAGGTGAGGCTTCGCGCCGACGCCGCGCACAAATAACCGCCCGCGCCACTCTGCTCCGATAGCGCGCTCAAGCAGAATACGAAGCGCAACGTGGGCAGCCAGCCACTCGTTGGCCCTGAGTTTATCAGCTATCTTCTCTGCGAGGTTCCGGTCACGTTGCGGCAGCCTTGGCGTTTGCTGCTCAACTTCGAGGAGCAAAGAAGCGGCTGCATTCAGATCGATGCACCATAGCTCAAGGCCGCCGAACCCGCCCTCCCAATGGGAGGTATCGCTTTGTGCCTCGTGGTGTGCGCTCAAGTGCGCGCGGCGCGACGCGGCTTCGACCCCTTGCGGCGCGCCCGGCCGGTTACCTTGCGCCCAAGCAGAATATTGCGGCAGATCTCAAGCTCGGCGATTGCTGCTTCGATGCTAGCCCGACCGCCCGCATCGCTGAGGGTTGAAAATGAGACTGCTTTGCGCGCAGATCTTATCGCGCTTGGCGGCGATGCCCGTTTGATCGCGCGGCGGCCCCGCTTCGCTTTTGCCTTCGCAGCCAGACCAGCGAGCTCCGCGCGCTTCGCAGAGGCCTTGACCTCATCGACACCGTGCTCGCGCAAAATCTTCTGCACGCCCTTAATCGTATAGCCTTCCGCATGCAAAAGGTGGCGAATGCCGCGCAGCAGCTCAAGATCCTCAGGCCGATAGTAACGCCGGCCGCCGCCGCGCTTCATGGGCCGCACCTGGGGAAACTTACCCTCCCAGAAGCGCAAGACATGCTTGGGCACGTCGAGCTCGCCCGCAACTTCGCTGATCGTCCGAAAGGCGTCCGCTGTCTTGCTCATCGCCACTCCCGCTGTCCTTACCCTCTAGAGCAAGATCGTTCTTGATGGAATCACTCAGCCTTCGCCCGGGAGGTCTCTAACAGATAAGTGAACCTTGCTCTCAATCAAAAGTGTAGAGATGCGATTCACGTTTCACTTGGACGCGACCCAAGCGTTTTCAAGTGAAACGATCAGGCTCTGGTACAGCCGTCAACCGGTATCACTCCGCAGCCTTGCGCCGGCTTTGTCCCTGGTTGATTCGATCCTTCATAATGTTGCTGGGCCGGAAAACCAAAACCTTACGAGGCGTAATCGGCACTTCTTCGCCGGTTTTGGGATTGCGCCCCATGCGCTCGCCCTTCTCACGTATGCCGAAAGACCCAAACGATGACAACTTCACTTGCTCGCCTCGAGCAAGGCTGCCGGAGATCTCGCTTAGGACCAGCTCGACCAATTCCTGGCTTTCATTTCGTGGTAATCCCACTTTGCGCACGACGGCTTCCGCAAGTTCGGCACGCGTCAACGTTTTGCCTCCCATGACCCTTCGCCTCCCAGTTTTCTGATCGTTGCAGCAATGCTACCGGGCGGGGACACGATGGTCAATCACCAGCACTTAACAACCAACTGAAATTACACAAAAAAGTTTAAGACTGCGCCTTGGCCCCGCGGGGAATGGCCTACCAGCGCACTAGAGCCGCGCCCCAAGTGAAGCCGCCGCCCATGGCCTCCATCAAAATCAAGCTGCCGTCTTTCACGCGGTGCTGCTCGAATGCGTGATTGAGCGCCAACGGTATGGAGGCGGCCGACGTGTTCCCGTGACGGTCCAGCGTCACCACGATTTTTTCCGGGTCGACCCCGAGCCGTTTGGCGATTCCATCGAGAATTCTCTTGTTGGCCTGATGAGGCACGTAAAGGTCGATCTCGTCGGGAGCGAAGTCGTTCACGACCAGCGTCTCCTCGATGATCCCGGAAATTTTCTGAACAGCGTGTCGAAACACCTCGCGGCCGTTCATGCGCAAATGGCCCACCGTCTTGGTGGAGCCGGGTCCCCCATCAACGTAGAGAAGATCCTCGAAACGACCGTCAGAGCGAATACGCGTGGATAGAATACCGCGATCGTCACGCGAACCATGCTGGGGCTGCGCCTCCAGCACCACGGCGCCCGCGCCATCGCCAAACAGCACGCAGGTTGACCTGTCGGACCAGTCCAGAATGCGCGAGAAGGTCTCCGCACCCACGACAAGGGCGTGCTTGAACTGTCCTGCCTTGAGGAAGTTGTCGGCAATGGCCAACGCATAGACGAAGCCTGTGCAAACTGCCTGCACGTCAAAGGCCGCTCCCCTGGTAATTCCAAGGCCATGCTGAATGGCAACGGCTGTGGCAGGAAAGGTGCGGTCAGGGGTTGCTGTGGCGCAGATGATGAGATCGATATCATGTGGATCGGTGGCGGCCCTAACCAAAGCTTGCTTGGCGGCGGCAATGCCCAGGTCGGAGGTGCGCTCCCCTTCGTCGGCGATGTGGCGTTGGCTGATACCGGTCCGCCCAACAATCCATTGGTCGCTAGTATCGACGATCTTTGCCAAGTCGGCGTTTGTCATGACACGTTTGGGGAGATGCGCACCGACTCCGCGGATCACTGAACGAATGACTGCCACGTCCTGCCTTGCCTTTTCGTCGTTTGCGCCCCGTAGGTTGCCTGTGCTCCGGCTTGCGCCTGCCGTGCCGACTATCGTGCTTGTGAACTCATAGACACAGGCCCTGGCCCCGCCGCAGAGGCATCGAGCTTGTGGTGGAACGCCTCAAGATCGGCCGCAAGCCGCCCGATGAGCCCCCTTTGCGCCATCTCATAAGCAAGATCAACCGCGCTCGCAAAACCAAATGCATCGGTGCCTCCGTGGCTCTTGACCACGATGCCGTTGAGTCCCAGGAACGTACCGCCGTTGGAGCGGCGCGGGTCCACCTTCTCCTTCAAGATCCGAAAACCGCCAGCGGCGAGCATCGCCCCAATCTGCGAGATCCAGGTCCGCTGCATAGCTTGCCTGAGATATTCGCTGATTTGGCGCGCGGTGCCTTCAGCTGTCTTCAAGGCGATGTTGCCAGCGAAGCCCTCAACCACGACCACATCGACAACGCCCTGTCCAATCTTATCACCCTCGATGAAGCCGATGTAGTCGAGCGGAAGGTCGGTGTTTTTCAGCCATGCATGCGCCTGGCGCACTTCGTCGGCACCCTTCATGTCCTCGACGCCGATGTTAAGTAGACCGACCGTCGGGCACTCGACGTGAAACAGCGCACGCGCCATGGCCGCACCCATTAGCGCAAAGTCGCCGAGCTGGCGTGCAGTCGCCTCGATGTTCGCGCCTACATCGAGCACAATGCACTCTGCCTTGATCGTCGGCCAGATCGCTGCGATGGCCGGTCGCTCTATACCGGCCATGGGACGCAAGATTAGCTTCGACATCGCCATCAGTGCGCCGGTGTTCCCCGCGGAAACCGCGACATGTGCCTCGCCGTTCTTGACCGCCTCCAATGCCAGCCACAGGCTTGTGCCTTTGCCACGCCGCAAGGCCTGGCCCGGCTTGTCGTCCATGCCGACTACAGTGTCGGTGTGCACAATGCGCGATCGGGCGGAAAGTGCTGGAACGTGTTCAAGCTCGGTGCGAACGTTGGCCTCGTCACCGAAGAATATGAAGCTCAGTTCTGGTTGACGCTCAAGCGACAGGGCAGCTCCCCCAACCACAACATTGGGGCCATGATCGCCGCCCATGGCGTCAAGCGCTATCGTCCGCGGCTCAGACATGTCGCGGGTGGCCTCGCGAAAGTTGTGTTAAATAATGGCGAGAGTGCACGCGCAACGGCCCACCCTCATAATCGGCTCGGACCATACTCTTTTGCAGTTGCCAGACAACCCGATTCTGGACGCCATTCGCCACATGACAACAGGGAAGTTCACGAATGTTCCGCACGTCTTAGCGCTTGTCCTTGAGCTTGCTTAGACCCGCGAACGGGCCGGTGATGGATGGTTTGGCGTCCTTCTCTTCCCATGCAAATTCCGCGTTGGGTTTGCGCGGATAGGGGTCAAGACCTGCGGATAATGTCTCGACGATGATACGTCCTGCATCGATCAACCCGTGTTCTATCGGCTCAATCTCCGCAGCGGTGAGCACTTCGATCTCAGTGTCAGTCGTCTCCGGAACGGCTTCAGCGGGCCAGAATTCGACGTCGAAGGTCTCTTCCAACCCTTGTGCAACAGACCCAAGCGTCACGACGCATCGCTGCGTGAACCGGGCGGACACATCCCCTGAAACGCGATAGCGGCCTCGGCCCAAGTGCCCAACCCTGTAGACCACTTTAACGTCATCGCAAGAGAGCACGTCAAGAACTTGAGCGAGCGCCGCTCGTTCGGTGGCCGTTGCGGTGCGCGATTGCTGCAAGCCTTCATCAGCGATCTGAGAAACTTGATGCGTCCAATTAAGCGGTTGGATCAGTGCACCTCCTCCTTATGCGAAACAACGTCAGGAAATGCAATTTTACCGGTGCGGATTGCACCCACGTCCTGCCTCGCCAGTTCGGCCATCGCTTTGATAGTGTATCTGGCAAGCGTGGTGGGGCGCCAGTCGGCGTCCTCAGCCAAGAAACCGTAAGATGCGATCAGGTGAGCCAGCGCCTTCGCATCGCCGGCCGCCACCAAAGGTCTATAGGCGGCGACCCGCTCATAAAGCCCAGCCACGGTGCGCCGCACTTTTTTCGGTACCGACAGATCTCCCGTACCCAATTCGCGCAGCGAATCATCCATGTCTGAGACGAACCTCTCAACCAACAGGCGGGGTAATGCTTGGCCTGTATCGGGATCGTCGCGCAGGCGTTCCAGAACCAGAAAAAGGTGCAGTACAACGATCTCATAGCGGCCCTCAGGCGTATCTGAAACGCCAAGGCTCGTATAAAACTGCGCGCAGCGCGCGCGCGCCACGACCGCGCCATAAAGCTTGTCTGCTCTACGCTGGTTTTCAGCCCGTGTTTTGAACCACTTGAGCATCAAGCATGCGCCTGTAATCGGGGGAAGGACCGTGAAGAGGGAGGAAGATGCAGGTTCCGTTGCAATTGAGCAAACTTCGGGTTAAGCGCGCCCATAGGGGCTTCTCAACTGATTCTTTGGAAGACGGCATCACTATGCGTCGAGAGACGATCGCGCACCAGGGCGGTGACCGCTCGCTGAGGCCCATGCGCCGGACCGCTGGCATGAGCGCCGCCGTACGACCCTGGCGCCTGGCGTTCCTGCTAGCCGCAGTGCTCCCACTGTGCGCATGCGGCGGAACCGTGACGAAGCACGGCACCCAGTTCCGCGAAAACGATATCCAGCAGATCCAGTCTGGCATGAGCCAGGAGCAGGTGCGCCTGAATCTGGGTACGCCGGCGACAACGGCCGTCGTCGGTGGCGGCCGCGCCTTCTACTACATATCGAGCACGAAAACGCAGACGGCATTCTTGCTGCCTAACGAAATAGACCGGCAGGTTGTAGCCGTTTACTTCTCCGAAGCCGGCACCGTAAGAAGGGTCGCCAATTACAGCCTCGAAGATGGTAAGGTCATCGACTACATCTCGCGCACGACGCCGGCGCCTGGGGGCAAAGACGATAGCATCCTGCAGCAGCTCTTCCGCAACCTGGGCCAGAAGCAGATCTTCGGCGACGGCTGAAATAGAGAGCGGGCAGCTTGCGCCACCCGCTCCCACTTGTTGCGATCACCTTGGCTGCTTGCGTTCAGTGCGCAAGTACCGCCAGCAGCAGCAACGCCACGATATTCGTGATCTTGATGGCTGGGTTCACCGCAGGACCAGCCGTATCCTTGTAGGGGTCACCGACGGTGTCACCTGTGATGGCTGCTTTGTGGGCTTCGCTACCTTTGCCGTGTTTGACGCCGTCCTTATCGACAAAGCCGTCCTCGATAAGCTTCTTGGCGTTGTCCCACGCACCTCCGCCCGACGTCATTGAGATGGCAACGAATAGACCGGTAACGATGACACCGAGAAGCATGCCGCCCAACGCAGAGAATGCCGCGCTCTTACCCACCGCACCACCGCCGGCAATGAAGTAGATGCCGAAGTAAAGCACGATAGGCGAAAGCACCGGCAGAAGAGATGGAACCACCATCTCCTTGATGGCCGCCCGCGTGAGCAGGTCGACAGCGGCCGCGTAGTCGGGCCGGTCCTCGCCCTTCATGATACCTGGCTTAGCCTTGAACTGGCGGCGCACCTCCTCGACGATGGCACTGCCCGCACGCCCGACGGCCGTCATGGCAATGCCGCTGAACAAGAAGGGAATGAGACCGCCAAGCAGCAGCCCCACCACCACATAAGGGTTGGACAGCATGAAGTTGGGTTCAACTCCGCGGAAATACTCAAAGGCGCTTGAGCCCGTGGCGTTAGCCTCGTCGATGAAGTGGCGAAGGTCGTAACTATAGGCCGCGAACAGCACGAGCGCGCCGAGGCCCGCCGAACCGATGGCATAACCTTTGGTGACCGCCTTCGTCGTGTTGCCGACCGCATCGAGCGCGTCCGTGGAACGGCGCACTTCTGCGGGAAGCCCTGCCATCTCCGCAATGCCGCCCGCATTGTCGGTCACGGGCCCAAAAGCGTCGAGGGCAACCACAAAGCCTGCAAGACCCAACATCGTCGTTGTGGCAATCGCCGTGCCGAACAGGCCGGCCAGCGCATACGTGGAGAGAATACCGAATACGATGACCAACGCCGGCATCGCCGTCGCCTCAAGTGACACCGCAAGGCCCTGGATCACGTTGGTGCCGTGCCCCGTGACCGAAGCCTGGGCAATGGAGCGCACAGGACGGTAGCCGATGCCTGTGAAGTACTCTGTGATCCAGATGATGAGCCCGGTAACGATAAGACCGACAATGCCGCAGTAGAACAGGTTCAGGCCCGTAATAGGCACCCCGACAGCGTTACCGACGTCGCCGAAGCCGCCGAGCACAAAGTACGTTACTGCCCAAAGGCCGCCGATCGAGAGGACTGCCGTAACGATGAAGCCGCGGTAAAGCGCCCCCATGATCGAGTTGTTGGAGCCAAGCTTCACGAAATAGGTGCCAATGATTGAGGTCACGATGCACGCCGCACCGATTGCGAGCGGATAGATCATGAGGTTGGCAAGAGTGGCCTGGTCCGCAAAAAAGATGGCCGCGAGCACCATGGTGGCGACAAAGGTCACTGCGTAGGTCTCGAAGAGGTCGGCTGCCATGCCGGCGCAATCGCCTACGTTATCGCCGACGTTATCGGCGATCGTGGCGGGGTTGCGCGGGTCATCCTCGGGAATGCCAGCTTCGATTTTACCGACCAGATCGCCGCCAACGTCGGCACCCTTCGTAAAGATGCCGCCACCCAGACGCGCGAAGATCGAAATGAGCGATGCGCCGAAGCCGAGCCCAACGAGTGCTTCAATCACGGTGCGGTCAGCCAGCCCATAGCCCATGAACTCGGTGAGGAACATGAAGTAAACAGAGACGCCCAAGAGCGCCAGACCAGCGACCAGCATGCCCGTGACCGCGCCGGATTTAAAGGCGATGTCGAGCCCGCCGCTAAGCGAATGGGTAGCGGCTTGCGCGGTTCGCACATTGGCGCGCACCGACACGTTCATGCCAATATATCCGGCAAGTCCAGAGAGCACGGCCCCAATGACGAACCCCGCCGCAACCAACGAACCAAGCAGTACCCATGCGAGAACAAAGATAACGACGCCCACGATGCCAATCGTCCTATACTGGCGATTGAGGTAGGCTTGGGCGCCCTCACGAATGGCGCCGGCAATCTCCTGCATACGCGCAGTACCCGCGTCGGCATTTATCACCGTTCGGACCGTGTAAGCTGCATAGGCAATCGCGAGCACGCCGCAAGCGACGATCACCCACAGTATCTCAGTCATTGGATAGTCCCCTTTAGCGCCCCGTTCTTTTGAGGGCGTGAGCTGGAGAAACGGAGGACCCTCCCCCGTCTCTCACGTATTTGGGCAAGATTTGCGCGCGGAACATGCCAAAAGAATAGATTGGTTGCAACACAAGGAGCTAATCCTCCCTCTGATCGACACATCGCCTGTGTAAATGCGCCAGGCCACGCGCATATGGCCACAGGGAACACCCCACCAGACTGTCGCATGAGTATGATTGTGAGCTGTAACGCTCGCACGCTCCCTGCTATACCGACGCCACTGGGGCGAAGGAGGCACTACGGGAATGCGGCTTGCAACTCTTCTTAGCGAGGCTCAAGAGGGGCGCCTCTACGCAAATTTGGCGCGCACCTTCCAACTGCCCCCTGAGAAGGTCGAAACCGCAGTCGCGACCATGGTTCGCGACCTGATCTTCTACATCGAGCAAGATGCGCTTTCACGCAAACAGCTTGCCGGGCTCGTCCACCTTCTTGGCCAACCCGTCTACGAGCAAGTGCTTGAGACACCCGTTCTCCTCGGGGCAACCCACACGCAGACCGTCGGCAATGATGCGCTCACCACCATCGCCGGCAGGCCGGCGAGCAAAAAAATGGCCCACAAGGCTGCTGCCGCCGCCGGCATTAGCGAAATGATCTCTGAATACGTGCTGCCGGTCGTTGCGGTCATGATTGTCGGCGCGCTGGCCCAGGCGAGCCGCATTCCCATTGAGAGCGTCATGCGGCGCATCCCGTGTCTCATGACCGCCGCCCTGCCCCCACCCGACGACGCTCCCAAGCCCAAGCCGCTACCCGTTGTCGCCGGCGGGGACGGGTTCTCAGGAATTACGGGAAGCTTGAGTAGCGAAGTGAGCGAGGGCGCGCGTGCGCGCCGTTATGACGACCTCGCGGAGATCATCAGACTCGGAGAGCGTGCCCGCGACGACTACGACCCTACCAAAGCCGTGCGTCGCATCCTGATCTCGATCCTTGGGTTCTCAACGAGCCCATGGATCTGGCTCGGCCGGCTGCAACAATGGACCTTGGAGCTTTTCCAAACGGTCTTCGACCGCTCGCGGTAATAAAGCACCGCGCTGCCATCAAACACAGCGTATCTCAGCTTAGCTTTCGAGCTAGCGACTATCTGCAGGGCCGCGCTTCGACACTACAATCCCAACCGCCGCTGGAGCGCGAGCAGCTTGCCTTTTTGCTTTTTGCCCGGCCCCACCTTGCCCAGTCGGAGCCGTACTCCATAGCTGTGAAGCTCGCCCACGAGCGGATAGCTGCACGCCTTGCCTTGGACTTGCTCTTCTGTGAACCGCTGGTGCCATAGTGCCAGTGATCGGACATACATAAGCGTCCGCGCTCTCTGCGCAAATCATGCATGCCGGCAAATCCGGTAGAATCCGACCAAACCGGCACGCTAAAACTGCTTATCGCCACCACAGCGGCGATCAACGCCAACGGCACCTTGAGCCCCATTGTCCTGCCCCTTTCGCTCCCAAACCCAAACCTAGTCATACGTAGGCGTACGTATGCCAGATTCCTGAGACAATCTCGATAGTTCCGTACGTCGCATGCTGCGAAATGTGTGGCGCGCGCGGCAATCGGGTCACACGTAGGCGGGTAGACCTGACCGAAAGCAGCCGCACTCAAGAATTTCTGACCTAGAACAGCGGTTCTTCGTAGACGCGCGCGCCATCAACGATCAGGCCTTTGAGTGCAGCATTGCCGCTTTCATCAACCGCAATGAGTGCGGCCAGCTTTTTCTGGCCAACGAGCTTCTCCAACTCGCGTCCGGTACCTTCGGGAATGAAGAAGCTCTCGATGCCATAGTTTACGGTTGCAACGTTCGAACCGCGTCGCGCCACTCTTGATGCAAAACGCACCCGCCCCTTAAGGACGACTTGATCAGGGCCAACGCTCTCCGGTCGCTCCGGGCCAGCCGCAGTGAGTTTCCATTTGCCGTCTTTGGTCTTCTGCAAGGTAGAAAAGATGAGCGACCCACGATGCAGGCGCTTCTTGCCGCGAGGGATTTCGACCCGAGATATGTCATAGTTCAGGATCACATAGTCACCGCGAAACAAGCTGCGTGGATCAACGGGCACGACCTCCAATACGATTTCGCGTCCAGATGAAAGAAGATGGACGCGGTCCCAGACCATCCAGCCAAGTACGCCAATCTGCCCAGCCACAACCACCGCGACCCCTAGCCATAGGTTTCGCCGTTCGCTCCTCATGACTGCGCCTCCATGCGCGCGTGCAACCTGTAGGCCACCGCAGCCAACGCGATAACGATAAAGCCGGCGGCGAAGAAGAAGAGCGAAGAGCCCAAAAGCGTGCCGACCGTCTTGAAATAGAGCGCCAAGACCTCAAGAGAAAAGCCGCCGTATCCGAGCCACAGCGCGGCAGAGCTACTCGTTTTCAATCCAAATCCAATGCCGGCCAATACAAGAGTGAGCGCTGCTATCGCGAGTAGAATTAAGCCAAACAGCGGGACGTCCTTCTCGACGAATTGCAAAGCGAAGAGCCCTGCGAATGCGATTGTCATGCCGTAAGCAAAGGCAGGACTCGAAAACGCCGACCAGCGCTCGCTAAGTGATGGCAGCGCCAAACCTGCCGCCCCGATGAGCAAGCCGACGCCGACGACAACACCGTGCCCGTGACCGTCAAACAGCAGGTAGCCAAGACAAATGATCCAAATACTCAAGACGACGGCGGCAAAGTGCAGGCTCGGAACCCACCATCGCCACAAGAAGGCTGCCGTCACCGCACCCCAACCTAACAGGAACGGCCAGTGCACAACCCCGGACTCGACCATCTCCCATCCGCTCCATAGGCCCATGAGCAGCATGGCGAGTGCAAGTGCGGGGTTGGAGCCCAACACGACACCGGCGCCGAGCGCGCCAAGTGCCCAAGTGAGCACCGCGTCGGGTGGGTACCCATCCATATGGAACATTTGGGCGATCAGCATGATCCCTGCGCCGAACAGCGCTACTCCGGCTAGGATGGCTGCATGCGCGAAAGCGGGATAGCCGCGCTCAAACAGAATGCCGGCGATTCCATAAGCCGTACCCAGGCTGGCGAAGATAAGCGCCAGCCGGGCAAGGCGCGGCACCTCATCCCAATTAGCGGCTATGAAGCTCATCGCCGCAAAACCGATCAGCACCGCACCTATGATTGCGAGTGCCGGGGCCAGCTCCAGTGAGCGGCTGTGGCTGGCCACATCCTTGCGAATAGAGGCTTCGCCCTCGGCAGTGAGCCACCCGGCCTCCCGCCAGCGGGGGAGATCACTGTCAAGCTTTGATCGGTAGCTCCGCATGCCGCGCCCTTCGTCCTTGGCTCAATTTGTCGCCGGCAACATATCGGCGCGCCCTGCTCAAAACAATTGCAGCGCGATGGGACCTGTGAATGGCGGGGAATTGCGCTGATGCCTAGAGCCTGATCGTTTCACTTGGAAACGCTTGAGTCGCGTCCAAGTGAAACGTGAATCAGTCTCTACACCTTTGGTTTAGGGTCTGTGACCCTAGGGTCTAGACCCTAGAGTAAGATTCACTCATATGTTGGAGACGTTCTGGGCCAAGGCTGAGTGATTCCATCAAGAACGATCTTGCTCTAGCACGTTGAGCCCTTCGCTATTTTCCTTTAGCTTCCCGCACCATGACCGAGATGAAGCCCATCCACGTCGTTGGGGGCGGGCTCGCGGGCTCGGAGGCCGCCTGGCAGATCGCACGCGCCGGCGTCCCCGTCATCATCCACGAGATGCGCCCGGCCCGCATGACGGACGCGCACAAGACCGAGAGTCTTGCCGAACTCGTGTGCTCAAACTCGTTTCGCTCCGATGATTGGCAGACCAACGCGGTCGGGCTTTTGCACGAGGAGATGCGCCGCGCCTGCTCGCTGATCTTGGCAGTAGCCGATCAGCATAAAATTCCTGCCGGCGGCGCTCTCGCCGTCGATCGTGACGGTTTTTCCAGCGAGGTCACACGGCGGCTCGCCGAGAACCCGCTGGTCCGTATTGAGCGCAGCGAGATCGCAGGTCTGCCACCGGAAGATTGGGATAGCGTAATCGTTGCCACGGGGCCGCTCACGTCGCCTGCCTTGAGCAAAGCGGTTCAACAGCTTACGGGCGAAGGAGAACTCGCCTTCTTTGACGCCATCGCACCTGTCATCCACCGAGAAACTATCGACCTGTCGATCGCGTGGTTCCAGTCACGATACGACAAGCCCGGACCGGCTGGTACGGGCGCCGACTATCTCAACTGTCCCATGACGACGCCGGAGTACGGCGCCTTTATCGATGCTCTTCTCGACAGCAAGAAGATGAACTTCAAGGAGTGGGAAGCATCGACACCTTATTTCGACGGGTGCCTGCCCATCGAGGTGATGGCCGAGCGCGGCCGCGAGACTCTGCGCTTTGGTCCGATGAAACCCGTTGGCCTCACCAATCCGCACGAGGGCACCGAGCGCCCGTATGCGGTAGTGCAGCTACGCCAAGACAATGCTCTAGCCTCGCTATGGAATATGGTCGGTTTCCAGACGAAACTGCGTCACGGCGAGCAGGCCCGGGTGTTTCGCATGATTCCCGGATTGCAGAATGCGGAATTTGCGCGTCTTGGCGGCCTACACCGCAACACTTTCCTCAACAGCCCCAAGCTGCTCGATGCAGGGCTACGTTTGAAAGCATTGTCGCGGCTACGCTTCGCTGGCCAGATCACTGGAGTGGAAGGCTACGTGGAAAGCGCAGCCATTGGTCTTCTTACCGGGTGTTTTGCCGCTGCGGAACGAAGAGGACTTGCGCCAACGCCGCCGCCGAATACGACGGCGCTTGGCGCACTGCTTACGCACATCACCGGCGGGCATCTCTCGAATGACGACATTGAGAAAAAATCCCCACGCTCCTTCCAGCCCATGAACATCAACTATGGGCTGTTGCCAACGGCTGAGGTGCCGGAGCGCGACGCAAGCGGCAAACGAATCAAGGGCAAGGAGAAAGGCATTGCCAAGAAACGTGCCGCCTCGCTGCGCGCGCTTGCTGATCTCGACGACTGGCTCGCATCCGAACGCGGCGCGCAAGCCGCCGCAGAGTGAGCCAACGAGATGCTCACCCATCTATTGGATCGCATGCTCAGCCCGGACTGACGGTGCATTGTCGAGCGCACGTGCCGGGATTGAATCTGGACCCTGGCCATACTTTTCGAGCACGGCCTGCGCCTTGTGCACAACGGCGTCAGCCATCGCCGCTTCGCCTTCCGCTGTGGGGTAAAAAGCACCCGAATACGTCGATGCGAGCACCAATTGGAACCAAGACAACGCGTTGATCTTCAACGCTTTTTTTAACATCGAAACCGCGACGTTGTAGTTGCCGGTCATGAAGGCGTCGTTGGGCGTGCGGAACCAGCGCTGGCGCGAAGCATAGGCATCGTAGTCGGCCGGGTTATAGGGTCGCCACCCCACTTCGGTCTTGCGCGGCAGTCGCAGATCGTCTGCGATGTCGGCACCATCATACGTCGTGCCCGCGCAAATACCGCGCCCAATAAACTCGCGGCGATGGGACTCCACGAATGACCAGCGGAATTTCTTTGCCGCATCACGCATCGTGTGATGAAGCTTGTCCGCGATCCATATACCCACGCGCGCCTTCGTTTCACTCATTCTGAAGTCGGATAGGATTTCCATACCGGCCCGACCGTCGGGACACACATCTGTGCCGTCGCCCATAAGTGCCAGCCCGGGGTAGCTGATCAAAACAACACGATCAGATTGCTCCCACGGGATGTGAAGGATGCTGTGTAAAGAGCGGTTCAGCGACTTGTAGCGCGTCTTCAACGCGCCGAGTTGGGTGCGCACCTCGTTGAGCCCATGCACCTGTCCGATCCAGCCCCCGAGCTTTCGCAGTATCGATTGATCGGCGAGCACCGCATTAGCAAGGAGACGGGCAAAGCCCACGTCGTTCCCGCCGATCGATAAGAACAACAGATCGATCTTGCGCGCGTTCAAAGGATTGCATTTGCGCAAGACCAGCCCACCCCTGAGTTTAGGGATGCTGCCGTTCATGTGGTAGGCTTCGGGCAGATCCTGCAGCGCAGCTTCGTGATTGCCACATTGCGCTGAAGCGATCGCCGATATCTGTGACATGTCAGGCGGGTTGGGAACCCACTCATTGCCCGTGTAGCGCAGGAAAAGACCGTACGTTACCTCAGCCCCCGAGCAGGCCACGCCCACGTATGTGACCGCGCGATGCGGATCCTCGATGCCGAGTTGCAAGGCTGAGCGTAGTTGGTGGGAATATAGCGAGCGATGGCACGCCTGGTCAAGCCAGCACGGATTTTCCTCAATGAACGCCTTGTCGGCGATTTGCTTCCACGCACCTGTGCGGGTTGGGTAGCCGGTGAAGTTGTCCGTATCGGTCTTTTTGCCATAACTCGCCGAGCGCTCGCGTGAGAAGCGCACCGTCACATCCGGATTTCCTTCGCCCGATGCGATGCTATCGCCCATACCCACGATCAAGAGATCAGGCACCTTGATGACATCGCTGGCGATCTCGCGCCCACCAATCTCAACGGTAATCTTTGTGCCTGAAGGATATGGGATCTTGAAGCGTGCCGGATCGCTGCAGGGCTGGGTGGTCGCACCACCGCGCGGATCGCTGCCGCCAAGTGGCGCGGTGAGCCACGTGCATGTGAGTTGCGTGGCCTCGTCGATGTCGTTGATCTCGGCGACGATGGTGTGGCTTTGAGGATTGATATAGTCTTCGCCTTGCGCGCAAGCGAAGCGGTTGGTGCGCACATCCCAGCACGTGTTGCGAAACATAGTCTCCGCCCACCCTGCGTCGTGGTGACGGCTCAGCGCTTGCTCAGATGCGAGTACGGGGCTCTGCAGTTGATCGGCGGCAGGTAGCACCAAATAGGTGGCGCGATGCACCTCCGTGTCGGCGGCATCGGTAAAGAAGCGGAAGGGGTTTTCTACGTGCCAGGTGATCGTCGGCGTAGCGATGGGCGGGACTTGGGCTGCGGCGGGCAGCACCAATGCTCCCGCGATCAAACTCAGCGCAATCTGCCGACCTGGCCATCGGACCATGCGTCAACCTCCGCCACACGCGGTACATAAGCGTCAGATGCGACCGAGCACCCTAGCCCGCCAGAGCTGCCAGACTCGCGTCAGCGGCGAGATGTCGGCCGTCTGTCTCACCAAGTTGGGGCCCAGCCTCTCCAAAGCCGCTGAATAGGACTCCACGAGGGCAAGCGGCAGGATTGCCGGAAGGGCGGCCCGTGGCGCCGCACGCGCGCGCCGGCGAGCCTCCTTAAGCCACCTTTTGATCGAATCGCGCATTGGTGCGGTGGCAGTTACCCAATCGTCATCGGACGCCCGCAGCACCCCCGCCAGCGGCACGGGAACACGCCCGTTCGCGAGCGCCCTCGGCAGGGAGCGCAGCAGGCAAACACGACCGTAGGCCTGTCCCGCCGCAGACATAAGCTCAGGCACTCCGGGCTGCTCATTTACGCCCAGAACATGCCCCGCGAGTTGAAACGCCGCACCCTCGGTGTCGTTGAAATAGGTGTCGACGACAGTGCTGGAGAGCGGGGCTTGCGGATCGAGATCGCTTGAGCGCGCGTCGATGATGGACATGAACAACGCTTCGGGCAGCTCACCAGATCGAATGGCGGCGCCAACCGTATCGGCGATCTGGCTACCGGTCGCTGTGCCGGCAAGCAGATTGACAAGCGCGTCGCGCCACCATTGTAGCCGAATCTCACCAATCATGGGTTCGCTCCCGGTAAGGGGAATACGCGCCACTTCGCCCACAAACGCGGCGAGCGCAATAAGGTCGGCGCGCGCCGCCCGCGGAGCTAAGAGCGCGGCAAGGTAGCGGTCGGGCTCGCTACGACGCGCCGCCTCGCGCACGACAGCTTCTCCACCACGGCGCTCGCTTCTGTCCCGCGTCACACTTTTCCCTTTATTAATCGACGGCAATCAACGCCGCGCCAAGATCGCGGCCTTCGGCTAACAGCACGTTATAGGTCCGGCACGCAGCGCCCGTACTCATCGGCTCCAGCCCCAGGGAGGCGTCAGCGAACGCCTTGCGCAACGCTGCATCAGGCATGCCGTGGGTCACACCCGTTCCCAACAATATAAATGCTGGCGACTTCAATTCGCGAAAGAACAACGCACACCGATCCGCATCGACGTCATCCATACTGGCGACGTTCCAGACATAAATGCCGCTTGGCACGATCAGGATCGAACCGCGATGGCTCATATCGGCAAAGCGAAACCCGCCATTGCCATAGGCGTCAATGGGTGCGCGGGCCGGATAGTGGGCTGGAGCCGATTTCATCGCGCTCCCTTTCTGAAGCGCTGCGTTTAGGCGCGCCCCGCTGCCGTTCCCGACTTTGCGGCAGCCCCGCTCCAATCACGCTTCACCCCAACCCAAAGAAGAAATGGCGAGGCAATGAAGATTGACGACCATGTACCGATCAGGATTCCGAACAGCATAGCGAAGGAAAATCCGCGGATGACTTCGGTGCCAAATACGTAAAGCGCGAGGACCGCAAGGAACGTCGTCGCCGACGTTATCACAGTACGTGACATCATTTCGTTGATCGAAAGGTTCAAGAGATCGACGAGTGGAAACTTCTTATAGCGACGCAAATTTTCGCGGATTCTATCGAAGACCACGACGCTGTCGTTGATGGAATATCCGGCCAGGGTCAAAAGGGCCGCCACTTCTGAAAGGCCAAAGTCGAATCCTAAGAGGGCGAAAAAACCCACTGTAATGACGATGTCGTGGACGAGGGCCAGGATCGCCGCGACACCGAATTGCCATTCGAAGCGGAACCAGATGTAGAGCAGGATGCCGATAATGGCGGCCGCGACCGCAATGATGCCGGCCTGCTGTAGTTCACCGGAAACCGCAGGACCGACGATCTCGACTCGGCGGATTTCAATATCCTCGCCCAGCGCATCCTGCACCTTGTCTGCCGCCGCCTGCTGAGCTTCCTCGCCGCCGTCTTGTTGTTCGACACGGATGAGGGCATCCGTCGGCTCGTCGAGCCCCTGGATTTGCACCTCTCCGAGGTCAAGTTCGCCTAGCTGAGAACGCAGTTCCGCGATGTCGACGTTTCCGGATTTGGTCTGGATCTCAAAAAGCGATCCGCCCTTAAAGTCGATGCCGAAGTTGAGGCCTTTCGTCGACAGCAAAGCGATGGCGAGCACCGTGGCGATCAGTGAAATGCTGACGCAGAAGCGGCGCCATTCCAACACCGGAATTTTGGTTCCGTGCGGAAAGAAATCGACGCCCTTGAACATTCTTCTTGCCTCTCTTTAGAGCACTAGATCGGAGCTGGAATTTTCCGGGTCTTCTGCGCGGCGATCCACAAGGAGACCAGTAGCCGCGTGACCGTGAATGCGGTGAATATGGTCCCGAAAATGCCCAGTGAAAGCGTGACAGCAAAGCCGCGGACGGGACCGGCGCCCAGCCAGAACATCACGATGGCCGCGATGAGTGTGGTGAGGTTGGAGTCGAGAATTGTCACGAACGCTTTCGTAAAACCGGTCTCGACCGCCGAGATCGCGGTTTTGCCATTGCGCAACTCCTCTCGGATACGTTCGTAGATGAGCACGTTAGCGTCGACCGCCATGCCAACCGTGAGAACGAGCCCTGCGATGCCGGGCAGTGTCAGTGTCGAACCCATAAGCGTCATCACGGCAAGGATCAGCGTGAGATTGATCAAAACCGCGATAACCGCAAACAAGCCGAACAGCCCGTAAGCAAAGATCATGAACCCCGCAACGGCAACCGTGCCAACCAAGACTGCGAACTCGCCGGCTTCGATGGAGTCGGCACCTAACGAGGGACCGACGAATCGCTCCTCGACGATTGTCAGCTTGGTAGGTAGCGCGCCGGAGCGAAGCTGGATGGCGAGACTGTTGGCTGAATCGACTGTAAAGCTGCCCGAGATCTGTCCGGAACCGCCGAGAATGGCCTCGCGAATGACTGGCGCGGAAAGCACCTTGTTATCAAGAACGATGGCAAATGGTGAACCCACATTGTCTTTGGTAAAGCGGCCGAACTTGCGCGCGCCTGACTGATTGAAGCGGAATGTGATGATGGGCTCGCTGGTTCTCTGATCGAAGCCCGGCTGCGCGTCGACCAGATCCTCGCCCGAGACTATCGGCCTCTCCTGCAGGAGGTAGTCGCCTGCGCCTTCACTCGCATCGGAGGGGTAGATCTTGTAGTTTAGCGGCACGCGCGTCTGCTTTGCTTCTTCGCCCGTCATCCGCGGATGCAGCGCGTGGAACGTCAGCTTCGCCGTCTGGCCGATCACGTCCTTAAGCGCACGGGTATCATCAAAACCCGGCACCTGAACGAGAATGCGGTCCTCGCCCTGGCGCACGATAGTGGGTTCCGTCGTGCCAAGACTGTCCACGCGACGTCTCACCGTTTCGACCGAGGCGCTCGCTGCACTGGTAAGACGTTGCTGCATGCCCTGAGAGGTTGGGCGCACAGATAGAGCGTCGGGGCCAGCTTGGACGACCTCGATGTCTTGGCCGCTGCTACCAAGAATTGCATTGCCAAGCGGCTGGATCATCTTTTTCAGTTCGGCGTAGGCGCGTTCCGTCTGCTCCGGCTTGGCAATGCGGACCTGCACTGTATTTCCAACGATGCCGATCCCGGTGAAGCCGATCTTGGCGTCGCGCAGCTGCTTCCTCACATCGCCACGCAGGGTAAGAAGCCAATCCTTCTCCAGCTCAATCGTGTCCATCGAAAGCAACAAGTGAGCGCCGCCGCGCAAATCCAACCCCAGCGAGAGCTGACTGTGCGGCATCCACGACGGCCAGCCTTCGACCGTCTGCTTAGAAAACAGGTTCGGCATCGCGAAAATGATGCCGGCAAGACATATCAATGCGATCGCAATGATTTTCCAGCGTTCGAAGTGCAGCATCGTGGATTTGTCTCTCTAGAGGTCTCGTAATGATCAGCGCAGCTTGCGCCTCGCGCTCATTCTTTGACGGGCTCGCCCTTGCCGCGCACATCCATAAGCGTCGATTTCAAGATGCGCATTCGCATGTTGTCGCTGAGCTCCACCTCGATCTCGTCGGAGTTGTCACTTGCCTTCGTTACCTTGCCGACAAACCCGTTGGACGTGACGATGGTATCGCCGCGCCGTACCTTGTTGACCAACTCACGATGGGATTTGGAGCGCTGCTGCTGCGGACGAATAACCAGAAAATAGAAGATGGCGATCATCGCCAGCATGGGGATCAGCAGGCTCGTGAACGGGTCGCTTGCACCACCGCTCTGGGCGAAGGCCGGTGTGATAAACATGACGTCTTTCCCTTTGAATTGAGGGCAACAGGGGGCCAGGACCGCCCGAACGCAGCCGTCCAGCGTCTGCCCTGCCTGAAAAGTGCCGTGACTATAGTGCTGCGCGGCGGCTTTGCAACCGCCCACCCTCGATTAAGAAATGGCCATAAGATAAGTGACTTGGGCGCTTTTGGCGCTATACAAGCGGGCCCCGTCATCGATGGCGGAAAACCCACCCTCTGGCTGCGCTTATGAGACGCACGAATGAACGACGAGACGATGCTGTTACAGCGCATGGAGCGCCTCGCCGCCGCCCTGGAGCGGCTTGCTCCGCGCACGCCAGCCGAGCCTGACTTCGAGACCGCAGAGGCATTTGTCTGGCACGCCGACCAACAAAATTTCGAGGCTGTCCAACACGTCAATCGCGTGCCGCTTGGTCTCCTCAAAGGACTGGGGCACATCGCGCCACAACTCGTCGACAATACCGAACGCTTCGCACGCGGACTTCCTGCCAACAATGCGCTTCTATGGGGAGCGCGCGGCATGGGCAAGTCCTCGCTCGTGAAGGCCGTGCACGCACAAGTACACAGCCAGCTCGCCAAGGAACTGAGCGCGGCAGGCACTGACTTGAAACTCGTTGAAATCCACCGCGAGGACATCTCCTCGCTCCCAAGCTGCCTCTCGGCTATGCGCGGCAGCCATCATCGCTTTCTCGTTTTTTGCGACGACCTCTCCTTCGACAAAGACGACACAAGCTACAAGTCTTTAAAAGCGGTGCTTGAAGGCGGGATTGAGGGTCGGCCAGAGAACGTTATCTTCTATGCCACGTCCAATCGCCGCCACCTGATGCCGCGCGATATGGTGGAGAATGAGCGCTCAACCGCAATCAACCCGTCGGAGGCCGTAGAGGAGAAGGTTTCGCTGTCGGACCGTTTCGGTCTGTGGCTTGGCTTTCACAACTGCAGCCAGGACGAGTTTCTCGACATGGTTCGCGGATACGCAGCGCACTATAAGCTGAAAATCAAAGCCGAAGAGCTGGAACGCACCGCACTGGAGTGGAGCATGACGCGCGGTGCGCGCTCAGGGCGAGTTGCCTGGCAATTCATTCAAGACCTCGCCGGGCGCATGGGCTGCAAGCTTTAGGCATGCAAATTCTGCTCAGCCGCAATGACAGCAAAGAAGCACACCGCAAGGACGAGCTGCGCAAGGCGAGCGGCCGGCCTCCGTCGAAGAACTGACCGGATCTGTGCCGCTTAAAGCCGCGCAAGGAAAGGCACCGGGTCAACTGGCTTGGAGCCCTGACGCAGCTCGAAGTGGAGCTGAGGCTGATCGACGGAACCGGTCCGTCCGGCCCTGGCGATGACCTGACCGCGCTGCACCTTGTCGCCGCGCTTCACGGTCAGCTGATCGTTGTGCGCATACGCCGTCACCCAGCCATTGTCGTGACGCAGAAGCACCAAGTTGCCATAGCCTTTGAGTTCGGAGCCCGCATAGGCGACGACGCCGCTTTCGGCCGCATGCACTTCCGTGCCGAGGGGCACCGAAATGTTGATGCCATCGTTATGAGTGCCGTCATTGCGTCGGCCGAAGCCGCTTACGATGCGCCCCGGCGCAGGCCAGCGCATCTTGCTACTAGCGGACGCAGCCGCCGGTGCTGCGAGTGCAATCCGCTGGGTGCGCACGCTTTTGGCAACCGGAGTTGCGTCCGTGGTCGTGTTGAGAGCGGCAACGCGCGTCATGCGCTGATTGATGACCGTCGGCTGTTGGGACTGAGAGTAGCGCGGTGGCTGAATGATGCGCGAGCGCGTGGGACTCTGGTACGACGCGGTCGCAATACTGCCAGGAACTCTGAGAACGGTTCCGACACGCACGGTACGCGGGTTGTCGATCCCATTCACTTGCTGAAGTTCAACAGCGCTCACACCGTGGCGCCTTGAGATTTCATAAAGTGACTCTCCGTGCGCGATTGTGTGCGAGCCGCTGTACTTTGCCTCAAGCGAGGGAGACAGGCTGGCAGGAGCCTGCGCTGTGCGGGTCTCGCGCGGCAGTGGACTGCTACCTGCGCGACCTGCGGGAAGGTTCAACTTCTGGCCCGGCTGTAGATTGGGATTGCTAAGGCCATTGATCTCCATCAGCTCCGCAACTGACACGTTGTAGCGGCGAGAGAGGCCATAAAGAGTATCGCCTTGCTGCACCTCGATGCTCTCGCCTGGGCGCTGATATGGCGCAGCCTGACGGGCCGGAGGCTGCTGGTCATAGCGGCGCGTATTCTCATACGGGCGCACAGTGTTGACCGGAGGCGAGATCCTTGCGGTTTCGACGGCGCCATCGCGGTATGGCGGCGGAGCGGTGTAGTTGCTTCTGTTGTATGAACCCGAGGCGACGGAGCCGCGCCCCTGACCTGCATAACTTGGCGCGCGATTGACCGGCTCGCTCGGCGTCTGAATCGATGCCGTCGATTTCGGACTGTCGCCCGTCAAGTTGAAGGTGGGGTAATCAAAGCGGCTGATGTCCGCGCTGCACCCGCTGGCTATGGCAGCAATCGCCAACGCGGTAACGACATGGGCGGCGCGATTGAATTTCTTACCGCCGCTGCAAGAACGCTCAATACTCATCATAATACGCACCTTTACTCCTACCTTTGCTTAACCATTAAGGAGTTAACGGGTCCTTAACGGCGGCGGAGTTGCGCCAGCATCGCCGCAATACGCATGAATCAATCCTTGGTCCTAAGCCCATCGTCGCCATCGAACTTTGTTTGCACTGGCAAGCGTTCAAGATCGACGAGACGAAAGTCATGATCGCGCTCGTAACGACTTATCTACGTAGTGATTGTGCCGCGATGAGGACAACAGCGAGACGAGAGAAGGGCCAAGTCAAGGCGCGTTAGAGCCTGATCGTTTCACTTGGAAACGCTTGAGTTGCGTCCAAGTGAAACGTGAATCAGTCTCTACACTTTTGATTTAGACTGACATTCCCCAAGTAGTCCGTCATTTTCGTTCAGTGCGCCCAATTTTGCCTCGGCCAACACGTCACGTTGAGCCGAACTTCGCTTATTGGTGGAGATCTGGCCAATGGCGGTGGCTCTTTGATCGTTTCGTTGCGTGTT
>JAAERO010000023.1 GCA_024230315.1 Hyphomicrobium sp. | reverse complement strand
TACTGTAGAATAAGAGCATAACACGAAAGGAAAAAACGATGAACAGCTTTAACACTCAACTCCAGATCGAAGATATGTACGACCAAGACGACTACGCAGCACTGCTGCAATACTGCGAGGAGCGAGCCGCTGATGCGGACGCTCAGGAACTCCACTGGGAAAATGTCTGGATGGACATCAACAACGAGTTCCAAGATAATCAGCCACAACCGTGGTAATTGACTTGACAAGGGCATCAACCTACGTTAAAATGGAGATATAATCCAATGGACAACTAAAACGGGCAGGACGAAAAGTTCACTAAAGATCGCTAAGACCCGTTAGCGTGTGGAAGCTCCGATGAGCGTATTACTAGAAACCGCAACACAAGCAGAGTAACTGAGTATCATTTTCCGAGACTAAAGGCGTAGCCGCCCACAATGGGCCTCGCAGCGGCAACGTGGAGAGAACCACGATAAAAAACCGAGACTCTTTTTTTTCAACAACCACAGATAGAGAAATTCACACTATGAAAAATCTTCAAACTAAACCTGCTCGTATCGTTCGCGTTATCCTCAACACTCCAAACCGCGAGCGGCATCAATGGGCCAAGATCGTGGAAGGGCAGAAAGTCCTCCATACTGGTCAGCCTCGCTATATCAAGCGAGTTGCCAAGAAAAAATTCAATTTGGACTTGACAATCTAACGTTGTTGTGTTGTTGCGAAGATGCGGGGTAGGTGGTAAAGGTAGACTCTGATCATGATCAGACAGTACGCCGATGTAATGCAGTCCACCACCCCGCTTCTTTGTTTTCCCTAAGTCCTTTGTCCGCAAGGGGTTAGGGCGGCGGGGGCGGCCCCCGGCCCCGTAAGTCCTTTGCTGGTAACGACTTACGACAATTGGAAAAACTTCTAAATAATTCCGAATTAGAGTGTATGAGGGCTTGACAAATAGCCGATATACATTATAATGGGGGAGTGAAGCAGAGAGGACAGCAGCTTGCCGACTGGCAGCCCGCTCTCAGAAGTCTTGACACTGATCTTTTACAATTTGGTAGTTTCAACATTCTCCACGGGGAGGCGGCAAGTCGTGTCGCCAAGTAAGGAAAAGACGACCTCAGAAAATTTCCCCGATTTTTACAATTTTGATCAAGATACCCCTTGACAAATGCCGATACTTATGGTATAATGGGGGCATGTTAAGTGAGTCTGCGAGGCGACTTAATGACGGCCAATCTCAGCCGGTCAGCTTGACTTTTTGATCTTTTACAATTT
>JAAERO010000022.1 GCA_024230315.1 Hyphomicrobium sp. | reverse complement strand
TAACACCAAACGGCCAGACTTGACGCTCGCCAGCCACAGTGGCGGCAAGTGAGGGTCTGATTACCGCAGTTCCTGCTTCGAGGAACGGAAATTGGCGCACTCCATCATCGATGCAGTGTCATCCGGGGAATGTCGGCTTATGCACGGATTGCAATTTACGCCCGTCCTCAAATGAGAGTTCGAACCGCGGCGCGGCGCACGACGCTCCGTGGTCGAACGTTCCGTAATCGAACGCACGCGCTGCTCGTCGCGACACAATACTCTTATGGAAAGTCCCTGCCCTTTGGGATAATTCATTGCTCACTATTCAAGTTAAAAGGGGGCTATCGTGTTTAATCGCAAAAGAATTGCGGACACCAGTTCACCAGAATCACGTCCCAAGCCGTCTCAAATTCCCAGCACACTTTCGCAAAACGTCTCGGCGGAGCGGGCCATCAGCCAAGCCACGTCGGTCATCGGCAACGATCTTACCGTGATGGGGGAGTGCGTTACGATTATTTGCAAAAGCACGCTCGTTATCGCGGGTGACGTGTCAGGTGACATCAATGGAGATTGGGTGACCGTTGCAGAGACCGGCAGAGTCCAAGGCACCATCGCGGCCCGCGCAGTTTCAATTTACGGTCATGTTCATGGCGAGCTACGCGCCACGACAGTGACGCTGCACGCCACTGCCCGCGTCGAAAGCGACATTCTGCAAATGAACCTCGTCATCGCCGAGGGGGCTCATTTCAACGGACACGTGCAAAAAGCCCAAAGCGAAGCCGAGTTGCAGCCTGTGGGGATCGAGGCGTCCGATCCGGCCCCGGCCCAGCAACCCTATTGAAAAGTGATTGACGAAGAACACGTCGTAGAGCGGCTTCATCTTACGCCGACGACTTCTCGCTCCCGGTGATGCGCTCAAGCAAACGCGCTCGCCGTTCCGGATTCGCCTTGCCCGACTTTTCTGCCTCACCACTTGGAGCTTCCGCAGCATCGGACGTTGCTTTGCCGCCATCGCCAGAGCCAGCCTCACCGAGCGACTTCAAAAAGCCGCCGCGATCAGAGCTTTGCGGCTGCCCCCGCTTTTGCTCCTCGTCCTCTTTGGCAGCAAGCGCCGTGCCTGTCTCACTGATACGCTCAACGAGCGAACGCTTTGAGGTCGCGGCCGCTGGCGGATCGTCGCGACGGCCTAATGAGCCAGACGCGGGAATCTTACCTCCGCCCAAGCGGCGCATCTCTTCCATGAAGTAGGCTGCTTGCCGCGCAAGGCGTTCGTTACCCGCCGCCGCCTCTGCCCGCAGCGACTGGATCGTGACAGATTGCTCTTCCGACAGCGCTTTCTGCGCGCTCAACCGCGCCTTGAGCGCGAGCTTGCTTTCCTTGACCCCCCGATCGTCCTTGTCGGCAGCCTCATAAGTCTCGAGCGCCGCCTTCAGCCGCGAGACGTCCGCCGCCTGGTCCCGGTTCGCCGTTTTCAACCTGCGCAGTTCCTCTGAAGCTTTCGCGTCGTCGCCCACGTTCGCGGCTGCGTCATCCCTGACTGCGACGAGCTTTGGCTGGCGAGTCTCTGAACGATCGTCCTTACGCCGCCCCACGACCCTGGCCGGCCGGATTGCATCGCTGGTGCCGTTCAACCCGGCGGCGGTCCAGCCTCGATCACCTCCACCCTGCGCTGCAGGTCCAGCGCGCACAAGCATCGCTTGCAGCCGCGCGATGAGGGCCGACTGGTCCCGCGTCTCGGCACGCAGAGATTCGATTTCGGTGCGTAGCGCCACTTCGCCATCGTATCTCGGATCGCCCAGCCCCTCGCGGTTGCGCGCAGCCCGCGTATTGAGCGCCGCCTTGAGACGGTGGAGCTCGTCGGTTTGCTGCGTGTTGATCTGCTTTGCCTCTTCCAAGGCGCGAGACTGCTTCTCACTTGCCTGGCTCAAGCCGACAATCTCACGGTCGCGCTGGAACAACAGCTTCTTTGCTTCAGCCAGCCGGTACTCGACCTTCGGCAACCGGTCCATAATCGTTTGCTCTAGCACGCGCCGGGCGTTCTCGTGCTCCTCCATAAAAGCGCGCTGGCGACCTACTTCTTCTTCCAGATCGCTAATCGCCGCGTCGCGTCGGTTGAGCTCTACCTTCTGACGCGCGGCGGCATCCGCCGCTTCGTCAACCTTCATCCCCAGCTTGTGGATTAAAATTGCGTATTCGGCTCTGACCCGATCCTTGTCCGCGCGAATCTCCGCCTCAGTGAGCGGCATAGAGCGCTTCAACGCCTCTATCGCCAGACGCCCTGAACGCCGACGATAAAGCGGCGCGAGAAACAGCGCCAGCAGGGCCGCCGTAAGGAAGCCAAGTCCGGCCAGCATGACCATCTCAATCGTGATCACGCGTGCGCCCCCAACTTCGACGACCGACAAGTCCTCAAGCTCTTGCCCTTGAGCGGGAAGAACCTTTGGCGCCGTATCATCAGGTTAGCGAGCGAATCGCCCAATACATCACCCCGCTCGTCTCCAAATCGGCTCCTCGTTCGGTGGCAGAGAGCCACTCAAAACGGATTCCATGTTGGAACCCGGGTATACTTCAAATAACCGATATTGGCACCAAGGCGCAGCCCGATACCCGAGCGAATCGGCGCCAATGAGACATCACCATACTTCTGGAACTGCACACCAACACCGCCAATGAGGTACGCTGAGCCCTGCACACCTCCAAAGCGGTGGTAAATCTGCGAGGGATCTCGGAGGTTGTAGACCAGCACCATCGTCTTGGAGCCCTCTGCGCCGAAATCATAGCCGATCGAGGGGCCTTGCCAAAAAACCTTATGAACGCCAGCATCCTTAGTATAGAGCGTGCCTTCGCCATAGCGGAGGCCCGCGATGAAGGCGCCGCCGGCGTCCTCGCCTAGAATATAGCCGTTGGGCCGGCCCGCTTTCTGGAACGTGTACTCCACGACACTTGCCAGTCCCTTGCTGACCGATCCAAAGAAACCGTGGCCGGCGTGCATAATTTCGTTCTGCGAGTAGCCCTCCTCCCGCAGAGGTGCCTCATCAGAACCGACGGGTGCGGGTGAATAGGGCTCGCCATAGCCACGTGCCTCACGCTCACCCTCCGGGCGATAGGCATCATCGGTTCTTGGGCCATCATAGCGCCGGTAGTTGTCGTTCTCGCGGTAAACGCCACCGGGACGATAGGGACCATTGTTCGTCCCCGCAGCGCCATCCGGGCGATAAGCCTCGTTGTTGTAGGTCTCGTAACCGCCGTTGGTGCCATAACCATTGTCCTGCGCACCTGCCGTCTGAGGCGCGGCATAGGTTGCAGCGACTAACGCGAGCACGACAGTTAGAGCGGATAAAAACCGCCATCCGCGGCTGGAGAGCGCCATGGTACAAATCCGTTGTGATGCACCGGCCTCCGCGGCCGATCCGCGGATCCGTATAATTTTATGATTTTTCGACGGAAAGTGTTACCAAAGTGTGGCCAATCCGCGATAAAGCGTGCCCCATATGCGGCAGTTTCGCCACTCTTACGTGGCGCCGAGCAACGGTCCACGAGCCCACGCAACAAAGTGTGGATTGAGGTACCCCTCACCCCTTTTCCCATAGGCCAAGGGCGTACCATCGAGCGTCGTCACCGAACCGCCCGCTGCAGTCAGGATGGCTTGCCCTGCAGCCGTGTCCCACTCGCTCGTCTGCCCCAGCCTGGCATAAAGATCGGCCTCGCCCCGCGCGATCAAACAGAACTTGAGTGAGGAACTGGCCTTCTTCGTCTCAGTGATCGGCAGGCGGTTCAGGAACTCGCCTGTGTCATGGGCAGCATGTGAACGGCTCGTAAACGCGACCAGAGCGTTGGGGTCGGGATCGCGCGCGTGCAGCGGCCTGAACGTATAGTCGGCCAGTAGCCCACCTTGCGAGTCTGGCGCAATGTCAGCCTCCACGGCGTCCTGAGGACTAAGCGTTGCGAAAAACTTTCCCAGCGCCGGCGCATAGATGATGCCGAAAACCGGCTGATTGTCTCTGACAAGCCCGATGTTGATCGTAAAGTCGGGTTTGTTCGCAATGAACGCACGTGTCCCATCAAGCGGATCGACCAGAAAGAACTCGTCGCCCGTTTCTGGAACCTTGCCCGCGGCAACTGACTCTTCCGCAATGACGGGGACGCCCGGCGCTACTGTGTTCAATCCATCGACCAGCACGACCTCTGCTTCGTGATCGGCGATCGTAACGGGAGTTGCATCCGCCTTGGTTTGAACCTCGACGCCCGCGTCAAAGTAATTCATCTCGATCCGGCCGGCCGTCAGTACGACGGGAAGCAGCGCCTCAAGGAGGCCCCTGTCAGCATCAATTGTCATGCACTCAAGTGTCCACTGATTCGCATTTTTCCTCGAGAATTTAGGCCGCCACCCACCCGATGGCCACGCCCGCACGCTCGCCACCCCACGGAAATCAAGGGCGCGCGGCGTCACTCGTTGCAGGCCTTTGCATCGAAAGTGCGGCCCGTGTATCAGAAGAGTACGACACTTCGCAAGCGGCCCAAGTTCGCTCACGTGGCGCGCGCCCCGATTCGCCGGGACGCTAAAGTTGCCTCGGTCGCTCGGACCTATGTCAACATTGGGGGAATGGATGGGCGAGCGCACCAATCCGACCGATCTTGAACTCGCGGCCCTCATCTCCAGCAAGATCTGTCATGACATTATTGGTCCTGTCGGGGCCATCTACAATGGCCTAGAGATTCTCGATGAGGACGATGACGCCGAAGCCAAGAACTACGCACTCGACGTTATTCGCAATGTGACCGAGCAGGCGTCGGCGCGGTTGCAGTTTGCCCGTTTTGCATTCGGTGCGGCTGGCTCAGCCGGCGCCGTGATTGATCTGGGCACCGCTGAGCAGATTTCGCGCGGCTTCGTTGGCCAGGCCAAGCACAAACTCATTTGGCGCGCCATTCCCGGCCACATGGCTAAGGACAACGTCAAGCTGCTGCTCAATCTCATCGCCAGCGCCATAAGTGCGTTACCGCGTGGCGGCGAGATCGACGTGCAGATGGGCGGAACGCTGGAGACGCCGAGCTTCTTGATCCGCTGCCGTGGCCCTAATGCCAGGCCGCCGCAATACCTCGTCGAGTTCATCACCGGCGAGCAGTTGCCGCAACTCGATGCCATGTCCATCCAGGCCTACTACACGTGGCGGCTTGCTGACAATGCGGCCATGCGTATGGAGATCTTGAAAGATGGTGCCGACATTCTGTTGTCCGCAAAGCCGCAAGGTTGACACGCCCTGTTTCAATACCGCTGACTTGTTCGCGGTTCGCAACCCTGGATGGCCTGGCACAAATTCGATGAAATCAACTTGCCTACGTCCTCAACGGAACGCAGCCCCCACCAAAACGAGGCTCGGGCTAGCGCCTTGCCCGTTTCGCTTGGCAAGCCTCATTCGCCAAATAAATCCTAACCAAGAGAGTGCAGTCTTTGCTCCGCGTCGAACACTTGCGGATCGGCGATCTTTCGCCATTGACCTTTAAGGTTGCTGATGGTGAGTGCCTTGCCATTGAAGGGCCGTCCGGCTCCGGCAAGACACGCATCCTGCGCGCCATTGCGGATCTCGACCCGTCACAGGGGCCCATCTTTCTAGACGGGGCAGAACGCAATGAGATGCCTGCTTCGGAATGGCGCCATCGCGTGCGCTACTGCGCGGCTGAGCCAAGTTGGTGGACGGAGACGGCGCAGGGCGCCTTTGCCGATACGGAAAATGCGGAATCGGGACGCCTCCAACGGCTGCTCGCCGCACTTGGGCTGGCAGGCAGCCTGCTCAACCGTCAGCTTTCAATAGTCTCCACAGGAGAGCGCCAGCGTCTCGCACTCGCGCGTGCGCTGATGGATGACCCGAAAGTCCTTCTCCTCGACGAGCCCACCGCCGCACTCGATCCGCAAGCAACTGCCCTTGTTGAGGAGCTCATCAAGTATCAGGTGCTATCAGGGCGCGGCGTCATACTGGCGAGCCACAATCGCGCTCAAATCGAGCGGCTTGCACATGTGCGGCTGCTGCTGCCTAAGCGTCCCAGGGCTGGCACCACGGCGGAGCACGCCGCATGAGCTACGTCCCTTTAACGATGACAGACCTGATGCTTGCAGCCACCTTGCTCATCATCAACGCAGCCATATCGTGGTTCTTCCGGCTGCAATTGGAGAAGAGCATCGCCATTGCGGTCGTGCGTATGGTCGTACAGCTCGCGTTGATCGGCGTCGTTCTCAAGTTCATTTTCGCGCAGACCTCGCCAAGTTGGACGGCCATGCTGGGGCTGGTGATGATCGTTGCCGCAGGCATCGAGGTCATGACGCGCCAAACTCGCCCCGCGCGAGGCTGGCAGGCGTTTGGCCTGCAAACCGCCACGCTATTTTTCATCGGCATTGCAGTGACGGGATTGGGCGTTGGGATCATTATCGGGCCTGACCCTTGGTATGCGCCGCGCTACGTGCTGCCCATTCTGGGCATGGTGCTAGGCAATACGCTGACCGGCATGTGCCTCGTCCTCGACACCATGACGGAGACGGCTAGTCGCGAGCGCGGTGCCATTGAGGCTCGGCTCGCCCTTGGGGCACATCGCTTTGAGGCCATGAGCAACGTGCTGCACGTCGCCATGCGCACCGGCATGATCCCGATCCTCAACGCCATGGCGACGACCGGCATTGTCGCGCTCCCCGGCATGATGACGGGCCAGATCCTGGCCGGCGTCGACCCGGTGGAGGCGGCGAAGTATCAGGTGCTGATCATGTTCCTGATTGCCGGCGCAACAGCGCTCGGCGTCGTGTGTGCCGGCGTAGGCGCGATTGTCCTTCTGACGGATGACCGCCACCGCCTGCGACTTGACCGCATCAGGAAAAAGAGATGACGGCCAATCTCAACCGGTTGGGGACCGGCCTGTGTGCCCAACACGCTCCTCAGCTCCTCACACCGCAAATTGACGCGGGCCGTGGCTTGCTGCTTTTCTAATCCGCTTATTGGAGCGCAGGGACGACTGGCCCGCCCAGGCTTGCCTCGCTGGCAGCAATGGCCGCTGCGGCCGCAGCCTTGGCAGCAGCCGCAGCCTCTTCGGCGGCCTTAGCTGCCCGTTCTGCCGCTGCAGCAGCGGCTTGGGCTGCCGCAGCCCGTTCGTTGGCATCGGCGGCGGCGGTAACTTTACGTACCTCGGCGTCCCCTTTGGCCATTTCTGGCGACGTTTTTGCAACCTCTGCAGCCGCAGCTTTAGAGTTGGTGGGTAACGCTCCAGTCTCGATAGTCGAGGACGGCGCGGCCGTTGGCTTCGTATTAGCTGTCTCTGTCGCAGGTGGTGTCGATGCTCCAGCAGCCGTCTTGGCGTCGGCAGTGGAAGCGGCGGCCTGTCCCGCAGCTGAGGGTAAGGTCTTCGACGCAGCCTGAGCTTCCATTGCGGCTTTCTTCGCTGCTGCGACTGCGGTCTGGGCCGCGGCCTCGGCTTCCTCAGCAGCTTGCTCAGCCGTCTTAGGTGCGTCGTCTTCCTCGGCCAAAGCCTGCGTCGCGACTACCGGGCTTGCCGTCTCCGGTGCGACCGTTGCCTTGCGCAACGGCGCCGGCGGGAATTCGAAATCGTCGTCGTCGTCCGCAACGGCATTGTTTGCAGTCGTACTGTCGGCTGCAGCAGTATCCGTAGCGCCGCCACCAGCGGCGGCATTTGCTTGGCCTTCGCCCCAGCAGACGCTAGCCTTGGCGGTGCACGTGTACTCGTGGAAAAGGCCCACGTCCAAGAAGAGCTCACACTTCACCTGCTTCTTGCCAACCTGAAAGTTGGTGATGCCCTTTTCGGCTGTCCACTTCTTGATGTGTCTGTCGAGCATATCCTTAGCGTCCTTGGTCGGACCTTCTTTGCCGTAGTCGTTCACCAGGAAGCCAAAACGCTTGCAGGCCGCCTGGGCGGGCAAAGCGTGTGCTGCAATCAGGCTCAAAGCGACGGCGGCAATGGCGCAAGAGCGGATCGGGCGCATCAGAGCACTCCAGTTAAGCCAGTATACTGAATACATTGGTGGCAGAGCTATAGCGAGGACGCCAGCCCATGCCTAGATCCCGATCCACAAAGGTGTGAACCGGGCATTTTTGTGACTCTGGATGACTTTCGCGCGCCGCCCTCAGTTCATGTAGGGCGAATCACCACCGTTTCGGCCCATGCCGGAATCGAAGAAAAAGCCGCTGTCAAAGGGGCCGCCAGGGGTCTGCTTATCGAGTTGAGGATCGATAAAGCCAGCAAACTGGCAAAGGTAGCGCTCATCGGGATCTGCCAAATCGAGGCACGCGTTGCCGTGCCAATAATGGGGGGTATAGCCTTTGACGCGAGGACCCGGCTGGGAATATGTGCCTTCACCGGCGCCGGCCGGTGTTACGGGGGCGAACACAGCCACCACGCCCAATGCTAGCGCACACACAATAAGACTTCTCATGATCCACCAACCTCTTAAGCGTTTTCCCTCTAGTATCGAACGCTCAGTTTACCGAAAAAAACAACCCGCGCCTACACAACAGCTGCCGTTGACACGTTTTGGGCTGCTCTTGTCGCCCGGCGAACACGCCTTTGGGGAGCATTAGCGCAGAATCCCCTAGTCCCCGGCTAACACTCAATCCGACATTCCCCGGATGACACTGCATCGATGATGGAGTGCGCCAATTTCCGTTCCTCGAAGCAGGAACTGCGGTAATCAGACCCTCACTTGCCGCCACTGTGGCTGGCGAGCGTCAAGTCTGGCCGTTTGGTGTTAG
>JAAERO010000021.1 GCA_024230315.1 Hyphomicrobium sp. | reverse complement strand
TCCTCGATCGTCTCACGCACCATGTCCACATCCTTGAGATGAATGGAGACAGTTACCGCTTAGCCCAAAGCAAGGACAGGGCACGACGGGCTAAGCCAAAACTGCCGCCGGACCTAACCGCTCAGCAATGACCCGCGAAACGCCATAAGGCCCCCGATATCTGGGGCCTTATCGCTTACATCCCTGCTGCACTTTTGCTCCGGCCAAACGATGTAGAATTACTCCGACGTTGACAGATTGAACACTCCAATACAGACGCCTACCCAGAAGCTTTCACGGTATCGACCGATCAAGCCGATCCAAGAAAATAGTATATGAGAGCATCGAAAAAGAGGACTTAGCAATTGGTAACAGTCGACAGCGCGACCGGCCGATAATCCTCATGGCACGATGCAGAAACGTGCCTAGCAGAATGTCCGCTTATGGCCATACCTCTCCGCTTTAGTCCGGCCACATAAGAATGCTCTATGGATATCAATGAGATATCCAAATGGCAGAGACGCATCACGAGGCGCTATGGCGCGGTTTCCCCAAGACGTTGATTGAGTTTGAGGAACGGTTCGGA
>JAAERO010000020.1 GCA_024230315.1 Hyphomicrobium sp. | reverse complement strand
CTAACACCAAACGGCCAGACTTGACGCTCGCCAGCCACAGTGGCGGCAAGTGAGGGTCTGATTACCGCAGTTCCTGCTTCGAGGAACGGAAATTGGCGCACTCCATCATCGATGCAGTGTCATCCGGGGAATGTCGGTTTACTATGACTCCAGGTTCAATTCTGACTTTTCGCCACTATGCGTCGCAGCGAATGCGAGGCGCTCATAAAAGTCATCGAATGATGGGGCCTCACGCCTGCCTATTTTGCAGCGCGAACCGGCAAACAAATCTGGCAGCGACTGGCGCAGCCAATCCGCCCCGATGTCACGCATTGACCGAGATGCGGCTTTTAACTTCTTCGGGCGTGCCGAAATGCTCGAAGTAGCGCGGATCAATGTTCTCAACGGGCAGGATGATCAGCACGTCGGTCGTGCCGAACTGACGATCGATCACCGCGCCGTCGCCGACAAAAGCGCCGAGCCTGAGGTAGGCCTTGATCAGCGGAGGCATCGCCTTAAGCGCCGTCTTGGCGTCGACCTCTTCGCACGGCAACCGGTCCATCGGGACATAAAGGCGGTCATGGGCGCGACAGCGCCACTCCGATGGCGCTAGCGCATTGTGATACAGGAAGCTCAACGCCATGGCGTGCTGATCCGGATCGGTGCCTGGGAAGCTCGCGCAGCCGATCATCACGTCGATCTTGTGCTCGCGCACGTACGTCCACAGGCCGTGCCACAGCAGCTCAACCGTCCGCTTGTTGCGGTATGGCTCAAGCACACACGAGCGGCCGAACTCCACGAAGCGGTAGTTCGGCGACCTGGAAGCAATGAGCGGTGCGATGTCGTATTCGCTCTGCGTATAAAAACCGAGGCTGCGTTCGGCTATCTCTTGGCGCAGCACGCGGTAGGTGCCGACGACCTTCTGCTGTCTCAAACCGCCCCACCCATCTGTATTTGGCTGAGCGGCTGCGTCCACGACGAGAAGATGATCGCAAATCGCGTCGTATGGGTCTTCATCGCGACGGCGCATCTCGGCTCTCACGCTGGGGACGGCCGACATCTCTTCGTAAAAGACCTTATAGCGAAGACGCTGCGCATGCCTGAGAGAGCGCCGGGTTCCCGCAAGCTTGACCTCCAGATCACCAACACGACCGTAGACCTTCTCCGGACCCCAGCGAATGAGTGCACGAGCACCGCCACTGTCCTTCAGAGACTTGAGTGCCAAGAGACCACGCGGCACCGCCTGCCATTTCGGACTGTTCGCAAATCGGCTGGCCATGCGCCGCGCGGTGAATCTCATCCTCCGCCTCCCTTTTCTACCACCACGATAAGTTGGGTGGCCCGACCCGATCCCCTAGATGCTACTCCACCGCACAATCCCAAGCGCAGCGACGCAAAAACTTAGGCGCTTTTCCAATGACAATCGGCGCATATCACGATTCCATGTCAAACTTTAGATGGCTGCCGTAGCTATGCAAGCCGAGCGTTTAGGCTGCAGCGTCACCAGCAGTCTGCACAAACCAGCGATTCAGGACAGCTTCGAGGTCGGCCCTATCGAACGGCTTTGCAAGATAATCGTCCATCCCGGCTTCGAGATAGCGCTTCTTATCCTCAGCAAACGCGTTCGCCGTCAACGCGACGATCGGAGGTGCACGGCGCTCCCTGCCCGGTAAGTCAGCGTACAGCGCCTTAATGGCGCGTGCTGCTTCAATGCCGTTGCCCTGCGGCATAAAAATGTCCATGAGAACGAGATCGAACGGCAAACTCTTCTCGTCGAGAGTATCGCGTACAGCTGCGACAGCCTCCACGCCATTGGTAACGGCGACATAGTCACAACCGCATTTCTCTAAGACCTTTTTGGCGAGTAGAGCATTGATCTCATTGTCCTCGGCGAGCAACAAACGGCGGCGCACCGCACCTTGCTCCGGCATCGAGGTCGACCCTCGATCGACGGACTTGCTTGCGGGTGGGGGGAGCACTGCTTGCTTGGGCCTGTGTATCCCCAGTTGCATCATCATCGAGGCAGGCCGCACGGGGCGCACCAGGTAGGCCTCAAACCCCGAAGCGCGGAATTTGGAAAGGCTTGCACGCGACAGCACATTGACGAGCACGACTCCCTGCACCCTGGCGTTGGGGTTGAGGTTGCGTGCCAAGGTAAGCAACTCGCCAGCTTCAGCCGGCCCAATCGCGCTATCGATGACGATGTGGTCAAATGGCTCGGCATTTCGTGCCGCCGATTCGAGCGTGGAGGCGGCTATCGCGAATTCGACGTCTTCTGCCCGTATGCCGGCTGAAGACAGTGCATAGGCAAGCGAGCGCCGCTCCAGCGGACGATCGAACGCGAGAAGAACGCGACCGGAAAAGGCAACCACACCTCGCTCTTCTTCTCCGGCGATCGGCATCACCCGTTTCAAGGCGAGATCGACAGTAAACGTCGAGCCCTTGCCAGGCACGCTGACGACGCGAATGCTGCCACCCATGACGTGCGCCAACTGCTCGGATATCGCCAAACCGAGGCCGGTTCCACCGTCGCGCCGCCGAACGGCCGCATCGGCCTGCTCGAATTCCGTGAACAGGCCTTTCATATCCTCCTGCGACAAGCCTATGCCGGTGTCCTCTACGGATATCACGATGCCGACCTCGTTCGAGGACTGCGCAGCATCTCCATCGGCACCGGCTACGTTCACGCAGACCCCGCCAACATCCGTGAACTTCACCGCGTTGGAGAGAAGATTGAGCAAGATCTGCCGCACTCGCACCTCGTCTCCATTGACGAATCTTGGAAGTTTCGGGTCGACGGACCAGGCAATCTCCAGGCCCTTCTCGTGCGCACTCGGCGCCAAGAGTTCAACCGCACTTTGAACGCAAGTATCAAGTGCGAACGGCGCTTCATTGAGTTGGATCTTGCCGGCCTCGATTTTGGAAAAGTCGAGAATCTCGTCGATGAGCGCGAGCAGGGTCCGTGCCGACTGGTCTATTGCATGCGCAAAAGTCTGTTGCTCTTCCGTCTGCTGTGTCTCCAACAGAAGACTCGCCATGCCGAGAATGCCGTTCATAGGCGTGCGGATCTCGTGGCTCATGGCCGCCAAGAAGCGAGACTTGGCCCGGTTGGCTGCTTCCGCTTGATCGCGGGCCTCTGAATGCTGCGCCTGTGTTCGGCGCTGCTCGGTTACATCGCGGCCTACGCTCTGCACTTCAAAATTGGAACCGTCCGCGGCGGGAACGAGATGCTCCTCCCATTCGATCCAGCGTGGACCAATCATGGTATCAACAATTTGTGTGAAATGCTGATGACGCACGTTGCCCGTCACAGAGAGCGGCGCTATGCCTCCACCTTCGCGAACACGCAGCCGGAACGGCTTGTCGAGAATAGCCTCGGGCGTGACGCCAAACATAGTCATGAATGCTTTATTGGCGAATGTCAGGTGGCCAGCACCGTCCCGGCGCAAAATCATGTCGTCCTGTGCATCGAGCAGAGCACGATAACGATAGCGTGCCTCATTCTCGTTGAGCGCCCACTGCAAATCCTGCAGATGTTCAAGGCGATGCGCGAGTTGATCACCGGCTTTGGTGGCTCTCGCTGCATGGGCGACGGCCGCATCGTTCGCCCACGTCAGCACAAGATGGATAGACAGAAGCGCCAGACCGGCGCCAAGAATGGCAAAGGCATGGAAGGTGCCGAACGGCACTGGCGCCATTGACAATGCGATGAGAAGGGCCGCTACGGCGCCTATCACCGTGAAACGCAGCGATATCGATCCGGCAGACCATGCACGCGGCATGATCCAGTCTCGTAGTCTTGGCCAGATTTCGATGATCTGCATTCCCGCGACATTTCGCAACTAGCGCCCTGCGTCCCTAATACCGGACGCTGCGCCTTCCTCAGGCAATCTTCGAACTGAAGACTCGTTCGCCGACGTTGGTTGAAATCTACAACGCCAGCATTCCCAAGTTGCTGCAAAAATCCTAACGGGCTTTCCAAATCCTGAAGCCGAAAAGTTAATGCAATTTAGTCGTTTACGGATGGTCCGTAGTGAGACGTTTATCGTCGATTTCGCGGGCGGCTTCGATAACCATGAGTGGGACGCCATTGCGGATAGGATAGGCGAGTCCAGCGGGGCGGCTAATCAGCTCCTGGGCATTAGCGTCGTATCGTAATGTTGCTTTGGTGAGCGGGCAGACAAGGACCTCCAGCAACCTAGGGTCGACTTGTTCGCTTGTCGCACCCGTCCCAGCCGGATCACTCATGGGGTCCTCCTTGCCGCTCTATTGCAGCGTACCATCGCTACCACTTGAGGAAGCGAGTTCCATCTCGGCGAGCGCAACAAGAACATCGGCGCGACTTTTCAAATCTTCCGCCTCGAGTAACGCCTGCTTCTCCTCAGGACCATATGGACACATAACGCACAGCGCGTTGATAAGGAACTCGCAGGAGGCGCGCTGTATAGCCGCCCAATCCGCGTCCAGCTTGTTAGCGTCGAGATAGGATCGCAAAACGTGCAATAGATTGGCTCGATCGACGTGCTCCTCGCCGAGGCCTTCGTTTAGGTCGGCGGCGAAACGATCGTAATTAACGCTCGCGACACGATAGGGCTTGTCGGTGGAAACGTCTTCAATAACGTCATAGCGTGCAACGCCAGTTAGCGTCACGACGAGCCGCCCATCCTCGACTTCCTGATACGTCGTCACCCGTCCGACGCAGCCGACGCTGCGCAAGTTCACCGACCGGCCGAGATGGCTCTCCTCGTCCTCGCTACCCTCACCAGTCGCCGGTTGAACGATTCCAATGAGGCGATCTCCCGCCATGACATCGTCGAGCATCTTCAAATAACGCGACTCGAAAACATTGAGTGGCAAGGTTGCGCGCGGCAACAGGATCGCGCCACGCAATGGGAACAAAGGGATGCGGGGCGAAAGGTCTGCTGGGCGCCGGTAGCGGTCGATCGGTGACACGGAGATCTCATCTTTCCGGGTTCGGCTGCCCTTTAGGAAAACAACAGCGACGACAAACGACGCCGTCCCTCGATGGTTGCGGGGTCCTTAGGGCCCCACGCATAGAAAAGCTCAACGAGCTGTTTGCGCGCTGCCTGTTCATTCCACTCACGGTCGCGGCGCACTGCATCGAGCAGGTGGTCCACGGCTTCTGTTTTCTGGCCGCGCGCAGCAAGCGCAACAGCCAGATCAAAACGGGCCTGATGATCGGCAGGATTTGAATTGATGCGAGATTCGAGCTCGGACCGATTGTCGTCTTGGCCGGCCTTACGTGCCAGCTGAAGCGCCGCCTTAACGCCTTTGATAGCGGCGACGTTCTGCGCATCGGGCGGAACGAGCGCAATCGTCTGCTCGGCACGCTCAATGTCACCTGTATGAAGATAACAGCGAGCAAGTCCGGCGAGCGCGGTGGGATTGTGCTGATCTTGCTGCAGTGCCTCCGCGAACACACCTGCCGCGGTCTGCACGTCGCCCTGCTGCAGCACTTCCTCGGCTTGGGCAAGCACGGTAGCAAGATCGGATTCGGCGTCCTCGCCCAAGATGCGACCGATAAAAGCGCGGATCGCGCTTTCGGGCTGGGCGCCTTTAAAGCCGTCGAGCGGACGTCCGTCGCGGAAGGCATAGACGGTAGGCAAAGATTGGACTTGCAGCTGCCCCGAAATGGCGGGGTGCTCATCAACATTGATCTTCACCAGGCGAACTTTGCCGCCGTAGCTCGTGACGACTTTCTCCAGCAGCGGAGTGAGCTGCTTGCAAGGGGAGCACCACGCCGCCCAGAAATCGACGAGCACGGGCACGTCACGGGAGGCCTCGATCACATCTTTGGTGAAACCCGATGTGGTCGAGCTCTTAATGAGCTCGGCGTCTGCTGGCCCCTTAAGCACCCCAAAATCCATCTTCGTCATATCCCGGTTGTTTTGCCCCAGCTTACCGTGGCGGGGTAGCCCTGCCAAAGCCGCAAGGGGGCTCAATTGATTTGAACTGGATACCCGCGCTAGGCGCCATTGAACTTGGCCTGAGCCCCAGCAAATCGTGACGGCGAGAGCGAACTGCAAGAGAGCCCGGCCGCCAAAGTCTCAAGTCTGGGCGCGGAATGGGCCTCACGGTTCCTCGCGTTCGATCTTGCTCCCGCCGAGCATAGCAATCCTCGGTTCATGGCCGCACGAGCGAATGAACCGCAAAAGGTCGTCGCGTGCAATGTTCGTGGTGGCGGTATTTTCCAACGGATGGCAATTAACGCAGTCGTACTGCATCAGTTCCGCGTCGATAACGACCCGCACCCGCCGCTCTGGATCGTTGATCACGGCAAACGCCGTGACAGAACCTGGCGGCACGCCGAGCGCCTGCATCAACAGCTCCGGCTTGCCGAAGCCAAAGCGTCCGGCGTGCAGGGTCCTGGCCAGCGCCTTGAGATCGACGCGGGTCTGGGTGCGCGCGACGACGAGAAAGAGTCCGCCGCCATCGTCCTTGAGGAACAGATTTTTGGTATGGGCGCCGGGAAGCTCACGTTCAAGTTTGCTGCTTTCGGCGACCGTAAACAGCGGCTCATGCTCAACTGTGCATGTCTCGATGCCGAGCTGAGCAAGACGTGCAAATAAATCTTGGCGGGTCGCGGGCATAGTGTTCTTCAGCGCTCAAGAGCAACTTCTTAACGATGATCGTGGCATATCTAACCGGTCGCCACTATGACGCCAAGCAAGCGCGGCATCAGAACGGCAAGGTTTACACATGGCTGCGGGTGCAACCTAGGTTACTGCGCTTGAAGACAGACTGCGGCAGCAGTAGCATTGAATGGATATGAGAATAGGAGAGAAGATGCCCGTAAAGACCTTGCTTCTCGCCGTCGCGATGGCATTGGGTCTGCCTCTGCTGACTGGCTCTGCCTTAGCGCAGGACCGATGGGCGGCGATCGTCCCAAATCATGAGAACTCGTCTACTGTTGTGTGGGCGACGTCTCAGGATCAAGCAAAGCGGCTCGCCATCGACGCCTGCAAGCACGTTTCCGATACGTGTGCCTCACGCCCTGCCAGCACAAACGGCATGAACAACTATTTTGCCATCATGTGCTGCACGAAGCCGAATGAGGGCTGCGCGGTCGGCGTTGCCACGTCAAAAAGCAAGGCGCTGAAAGAGGTCAAATCGACCTTCTCGGACGCCGGCTTTTCAAACTGCTCACTTAAGAGCTACATCAAAGCGGGAACCGGCAGGAAGAGCTGACTAGGCTTGCTGGGGCCGTGACGCCCCGCGCGCGGTGACTTTACGACCGAGCGAGTTGCCTCGCTTGCAATGGTTGGACAGTTGCGCCATAAGGCGTGATCGCGCCGCCGATTCAGGCGCCGTTACCTCCATGGATGCGGGCGTAGCTCAGGGGTAGAGCATCACGTTGCCAACGTGAGGGTCGTGAGTTCGAATCTCATCGCCCGCTCCACTTCCTCAACCGACATTGCAATATTATATCACGGCGCAGGCTAAGCGACCGTTGAGGCCTTTTCGGCAGAAGCCGGATCTTTGCCTTTGGCGGAATCGTCCAAACGCGTGAGGATTTCCGCAGTCAGCATGCGCGACGCCTCGCCAATCTGCCCCGGATACTTGGCGAGATAGCTGCGCTGCTCCGGCTGGAAACGCGCGGCGCTCTGAAGCACATTGAGTCGTGGAATTGCGTGGGCGAAGCAGCGGGTTGCCGGGTTGCCGGCAAGCCATTTATGGTATTCTTCGTCGGACGCCGAGTTTGGCTCTTTCATGTTGACGATAACGCCGAGATTCTCAGCAAATCCCATCTCGGGGTTCAAGGACTTAAAGCGTCGAAAGACTTCCAGCCCGCATACCGATATGTAGTCGGCCTTGGTCGGCGAGATATAGAAATCGGCTTCGCGTAGCCAGCATTCGGTGAGGATCGACAGGCCGGGCGGACAGTCTATGAGCACGACGTCAAAGACCTTGCGGACTTCGTTCAACAGCGCGGCGATGACCGAACGCAAACGCGGATGCAGGCTTTCCTTCGACACTTCTCGCTCAAACAGGGTGAGTTGCATGTCGCTCGGCAACAGGAACACGGTGCGCGACTCATCCACATCGGAGACGTTACGCACGATGAATTTTGGCCACTCGGCTGCTTCGGCCCTGAGCACCGTGCTGTGCAGATAGTCGACAATCGTCGCAGCTTCGCTCTGCAGCTTATAAAGACTGGATACCGTCATCAGCATGCTGGAGACACTCGATTGAGCGTCGCTGTCAATCACCAGCACGTTCTTGCCGTGATGAGCCGACATCGTTTCTGCAACGGCCATGACAAGGGTCGACTTGCCGACGCCGCCCTTGGTGTTCATCATCGCTATAGAATTACGCATCAAACCAATTTCCCCCGCCATGATTGCTCATGGCAAACGGCGCATTGTGTGCCCACCAGCCCTGTATTGCCGCGGGAATATGGCAACGTTACGAACTCGTTGCAACGATAGGGCAGACAACCCGGATCGATTCGCGCGAGGGTAGCGGGGAGACGAACGCCTAAGGGACGCCAACGCTACGATATGCGTCGGCGCAAAGTACCGCGAGTACAATGACATGCTGGCGTCCGTGGCAATCGTTGCTCAAGGCGGACACGTGAGCACGGCGCATAGTGTGACGGCTGATCATCACGTCCTTTGTCGGCCTCGATGTTCCACCAGCCGGAGTGCCATTAACGATATTCCGCTTTACGAGAAAAGTGCCAAATCCGCGGGGGCGATAGTGCTGAACCTGCACAAAAAAGGCGCCAACCTCATCGCGAACCTGGTCGAAAGCGTCATAGGCGTCGCCGAGCAGAAGACGCCTGGCCTTCTCGTCTTCGTGTCGAACACACGCGGCGCAGCGTCTCGTATTTCGTGCTATAGTCGTCGTGCACGAGGGCTTAGAACGGGGTTATCGACTTGGATATTTCCCTCCCTGCGCAAAATGCCGAGCCCGTGAAGCGGGCGCCGCTGCGTGCACGCATCGCGTGGATGGGTTTCGACTGGGCCGTGCAGCCCTACTACACGCTGATCTTAACATTTTTGTTTGCGCCTTACTTTGCAAACACCGTCGTAGGCGACGGCGCGCGCGGGCAAGTGATGTGGGGTTATGCAGCCGCGATCGCAGGTCTGCTGATTGCTGCGGGCAGCCCCTTCCTCGGCGCTTTCGCGGACGGACGGGGGCAACGCAAGCCGTGGATCGCGCTGCTCTCCGTGATCCTGGCCGCCGCGATGGCAACGTTGTGGTTTGCAACCCCGGGCGCACCCACGCAAACGATCTACTTTGTGCTCTTTGCATTCGTGTGCGCGACAGCGGCTGCCGAGTACACAGCCGTGTTCACCAACGCCATCATGCCGGGACTGGTGCCACAGAACGAACTCGGCCGGCTATCGGGTCGGGGCTGGTCCTGCGGCTATTTCGGTGGATTGGTGAGCCTTGCACTCATCGCTGGGCTGATCGTGCCAAGCCCGGATACGGGAAAGACGCTGCTGGGGCTCGACCCTATCGTGACGCTCAATGCGGGCGGGCATGAAGGCGATCGTCTGGTCGGGCCATTGTCAGCAGTCTGGTATCTCGTTTTCATGATCCCATTCTTTCTATTCGTGCCCGACATCAAGCAGGCGAAACCGCACGACGGCCGGTCTGCAACGGCGGAGCTTTGGGACACGATCCGCTCGCTGCCAGGCCATCGAGACATGCTTCTCTTCCTTGTCGCGCGCATGATCTACACAGACGGGCTGACGGCCATCTTCGTGTTCGGCGGCATCTATGGTGCGACGGTTTTCGGCTGGGTCCCGCTGTCGCTCGGCATCTTTGGCATCGTGTTGACGCTTGTTGGCGCATTCGGCGCGCTCATCGGCGGCACCCTCGATGACCGGTTTAGTTCCAAGGCTGTCATTCTTGGAGCGTTAGTCTTGCTGCTCATAGGCGCGATCGGGATCTTGTCGGTCGACCCCACGCACGTATTCTATGTCGTCGAGGTCGCGCCAAAGGCAGCCGAATCGTCCCCCTTCTCCTCCATAGGCGAGCATGTGTTCTTAGGATTTGCCATCCTCGTCGGCTTGGTGGCGGCGCCCGTGCAAGCCTCCAGCCGCTCGTTGCTGGCGCGGCTTGCACCCCCGGAAAAGATCACGCAGTTCTTTGGACTCTTCGCCTTTTCCGGCAAGGTCACGGCGTTCCTTGCTCCTTTCCTGATCGCGACCGTGACAGAGGTGACGAATAGCCAACGACTCGGCATTTCAGCAATCGCGCTGTTCCTCGTCACCGGATTTATCCTGATGCTCCCTGTTCGCTCACCCAAGAGACGTCATACACTCTGAAGCAGAATGGCCGGCTCGCTCGGTTTCCCTCCCTCCCACTTGAAGGGAGAGGACCGGGGTGGGGGTGACAAGCTGCTCATGTCGAAGACATGCTTCCAGCATGATGCTTATCCATTCGCACTGGCTACCGTGCGCAAGAAGATGGGGCAGCCTAAAGCCACCAAAGGTGGCTCAGGCGCCAAGGGCGCGTCATGTCGAAGACATATCCGCGCCACCCCACCCACAACGTCATTCCCGCGTTCATGCGGAGCCGATCTTTGACCTCTCCTTAGTGAGTCCGTACCCCAAGACTTGAGCCGACATTCCCCGGATGACACTGCATCGATGATGGAGTGCGCCAATTTCCGTTCCTCGAAGCAGGAACTGCGGTAATCAGACCCTCACTTGCCGCCACTGTGGCTGGCGAGCGTCAAGTCTGGCCGTTTGGTGTTAGCTT